>CBKWFZ010000157.1:0-7488 GCA_966673785.1 uncultured bacterium | reverse complement strand
TGCGAATAACGACCTTGTTGTCTACCATAATGAAGTTTACCGGGAGTAAACATACCAAAGACGCACACGGAAAATCGATATGAATATAAAGCTTAACGTTTTGTTAACCGGGAAACGGCAATCGCGCCGTGGCGCTGCGGTCAGGATTTTCGGTGCACTGTAAACATTTAATATTTCATTCATTTGACAGCACAACGATTCATTTGCAATTAATTCTTCGCTAAACGACACATGATGTCAATTCTCAACCTTTGCTCCCGTTCTGCTGAAGGGAAAGGCCCGGCCTGCCTCGTGGTTTAGTTTAGGTATTAAAATGGTTGTTGTTTCTCTCTCTCGTTTTCTTCTTCTTCCTTCAATGGCCGGGCTCTTTTCCTTCTCAGAGCAGTAGTAAACAAATTAACCCTTAACTCCTATGAACCTGACTTTACTAAAGAACACAATCTCTTTAGTGCGCGGGCGTGTGATGCTCACGGCTATCGTGGTTATCACCGCTTTGCAGGCGTACGCGCAAAACACCGTCTCCGGAACGATAACCGCCGGAGAAGATTCAACACCCCTGCCTGGTGTAAACATCCTCGTTAAAGGGACGTCTGTGGGGACGATCAGCGATGCTGAAGGACGATATTCGCTTCAGGTCGGTGATTTGCAGAACGATGTGTTGGTTTATTCATTCGTTGGCTATGTGTCGCAGGAAGTGGCACTACAGGGAAGAACCACGGTAAATGTTTCCCTGCTTACGGACGCGCGGGAACTAAGCGAGGTCGTCGTGACAGCGCTCGGTATTGAGCGTGAAACCCGCGATCTCGGTTACGCTGTGCAGGCTATTGATGGTGATGATCTCACCAAAGCGCGTGAAACGAACATCGGGAATGCGCTGGCAGGAAAAATAGCCGGTGTCACTGTCGTTGGAAACCCCAGCGGCGTCGGCGCCTCATCCAGGATAACTATCCGCGGGGAACGTTCATTGAATATGAACAAGAATCAGCCGCTGTTCATAGTCGACGGGGTGCCGGTGACGAATGAAGTATTTGGCTCTTCCGGACGCAACAACCAGGACGTTGACTATGGAAACGGAGCCGGCGTGATCAACCCGGATGACGTAGAATCAATCACTGTTCTCAAGGGGCCAAGCGCCACTGCGCTCTACGGATCGCGCGGTCAGAATGGTGTGATCATCGTAAAAACCAAATCCGGAAAAGGAACGAAGGGCGTTGGCGTGTCTGTCAACACTACCGTAACATTTGAATCACCGCTAAGATTGCCCGACTATCAGAATGTTTACGGCCAGGGTCTGAATGGCGAGTTTGCTTTTAAGGACGGTAACGGTGGCGGTACCCGCGACGGCGTGGATGAAAACTGGGGCCCCGCAATGAGTGGTCAGCTTCTGCCGCAATTCGACTCGCCGACATCCAATGGACTGCGTGGAGGCGATGTCGGTAACCTGAATACCCAGATCGGTCCTGTATCGTTGGCCGATCAACTTGCGCTGCGCGGCGAGATCACACCGACTCCGTTCGTTGTGTATCCCGATAACGTCCGTGACTTTTTCGAGACGGGCTTGACCTATACCCAGAATGTCGCGATCAGCGGTGCGAACGATCTTGGTGATATTCGCGCGTCGTACACATTGCTTGACCAGAAGGGAATGGTTCCCAACACAGACCTCAAGCGTCATACGTTTTCCCTTGCGACGGGCTACAACCTGACCAAGAAATTGAATTTCAGGGCAACCGCAAACTACGTGAAGAGTCAAAGTGATAACCGGCCGAATTTAAGTTACGGTACCGAGAATATAATGTACTTGTTTAACTGTTGGTTTCCGCGTTCGGTAAATATCAATGCTCTGCGTGACTACTGGCAGACGGGTCGCGAAGGCTTGAATCAATATAACTTTAACTATAACTATCACGATAACCCGTACTTCAATCTTTACGAGAACACCAACGGCCAGGAGGGTGACCGTCTCTTCGGGAATTTCGTGGCGACGTACCGGTTCAATGAGTGGCTGAACCTGATGGCTCGCGTAGGAACCGACTACAGTGATGAATTCCGCACACGTCGCCGCGCCTACAGCACGCAGCGCTATCCCCTCGGAAGCTATCGGGAAGAGCAGATATTCCTTCAGGAAACCAATGCCGATATGTTGCTTACTTTCAGCAAGGAGCTGACACCAGAGCTCAGCCTGTCTGTAAGCGCGGGGGGTAACATGATGCGTCGGCGTTACAATCTTTCGGATATCAGTGCACCGCAACTTACGGCTCCCGGCATATACAGCCTGAACAACTCAAGGGTCGCGCTTGAATACTTTTCGTTTCAGTCGCAAAAGCGGATTAACAGTGTTTACTCGTTTGCCAATATCGGATTCCGCGACTATTTGTTCCTCGAACTCACGGCGCGCAACGATTGGTCCAGTACGTTGCCTTCCGACAACTGGTCTTACTTTTATCCGTCAGCTTCAGTCAGCGCGATCATTACGGATATCCTGAACGTGACAACGGGTCCGCTTTCATTTGCCAAAGTGAGAATGGGCATCGCTTCGGTCGGGAACGACACGGATCCCTACCAGCTGATCTCTACTTATGCTGCGCAAACGCCGGCACAGGGCCTTCCTGCATACGCGGAGAACCCGGTGATTCAGAACGCAAACCTCAAGCCTGAAAAAAGCCGGTCCTTCGAAACCGGACTCGAAATGCGTTTCCTGGGTGACCGCATCGGGTTTGACTTCACCTGGTATAAAACCAGCAGCGAGAATCAAATCCTCAGCGTTCCGCTTAGTCAGACCAGTGGCTATACCGCGCGGATTATCAACGCAGGTCTGATCGAGAATCAGGGTATCGAGATCATGTTGAACACCGTACCGGCCATTGCCGGCGATTTCAAGTGGGGTATTGACGTCAATTTTTCGCGTAATCGCAGCATGGTCCTTGAACTTTTCACGGATCCGGAGTCGGGACAAGAGATAAAAAATTACGTGATGGCAAACCGCTATGTCACCGTTGAAGCGCGCGTAGGCGAACGCATGGGCGACATGTACGGTATCGGCTACGAGCGTGTGAGCAATGATCCGGACGACAGATATTTTGATCCTACGGGACAATTTGTCGGCCAGATCGTGTACAACAACAATGGCAAACCGGTTGCAACTTCGTCACGGCTTAAGCTTGGTAACTACAATCCTGACTGGCTTGCCGGAATCAGAAACACGTTTAGTTACAAGGGTCTTTCACTTGGCGTGCTCTTCGACTTCCGTTACGGTGGCAAGATATATTCGCATACTCAGACCGTTGGTCGCGAGGGCGGAACGATCGTCGAAACCCTGGAGGGTCGCGCGAATGGTTACGACCTCACGCAGGAAGGCAACGGCGTAATTGGTGAGGGCGTCATTCCGGTGTTCGATGGCGAAGGCAATATAACCGGATACACACCGAACACAACCAAGCTGTCGGCGCGCGAATGGCATAGTACCATCACCCTCGGTCGGAGTCTCATCGAACCGATGATGTACGACGCGTCATTTATCAAACTTCGCGAAGTCCAGCTCGGATACACAATTCCGAATCGAATTCTCGGCAAGTTTCCGTTGCGCGATGTCAGCATTTCACTGGTAGGCCGCAACCTCTTCCTGTGGACCGATGTGCCGCATATCGATCCTGAAACTGCTTCAACCGCCGGTGGTACCATCATTCCCGGCGTCGAATCAGTTGCCATTCCTTCGGCACGCAGCTACGGATTTAATGTCAACTTCAAATTTTAATCAACAAAGATTATGAACTTTCGATTGTCAATATATAAGGTGCTGCTATCAGGAGTCCTTCTTGGAGCGTGCACGGGCGACTTCGAGGAGGTGAATACCAATCCGAACGGCCCGCTTACAACAACGCCCAATTTGTTGTTGCCCGGCGTTCAGCGAGATGTTATAAATTCGGTTCTTGGAGAAACGTGGGGAATCGGCAACATCGTGATTCAACACACCGCGAAGAATCAGTTTGTAAATGAGGATCGCTATCTCTGGGGTGAACGGAATACGATCTGGAATGCTGTTTACGACAACCTTCGCGACGTCAACAACATTATCGTGCAGGCTGATGAAACAGCGCAGCCGAATTATAAAGGCGTGGCATTAGTAATGAAGGCCTGGATGTTTTCATTGGCGACCGACGCATATGGCGATGTTCCATATTCCGAAGCGTTGAGGGGTAAGGAAGGCGTTTTCTTTCCTAAGTATGATACTCAGGAAGAGATCTACAACGGCATTCTTGCTGATCTCGCGGAAGCGAATTCGCTTCTCGACGGCGCGCTGAACATCAGTGGTGACCTTATCTACGGAGGCGATGTAACAAAATGGCGCAGGCTGGCGAATTCCCTGAGACTTCGTTATCTGATGCGGATATCTGACCGCAAGGATGTATCTGCCGACATGGAAGCCATCGTTGGAAACCCGGCGTCGAATCCGGTTTTCAGCGGACTCGCTGATCATGCTGTGTACACATTTCGTGCAAATGCACCGGATCAGTTTCCCTTATTCACAAGCCGCATCGGTTCATTCAACGAGTTTCGCGCAAGTAAAACGATGACGGATTATCTCAAACTAACGAACGATACACGTCTCTATACATTTTTCCGGCCGACACCTGCTACTGAAGAGACCGCGGATCCTTCTGATGATAGCTATGAAGGAATTCCTAACGGTCTCGATGATGTGACTGCGCTGACGTACAATGGAGGCCCGCAGTTTCACGCGCGTATCGGACCGTTGTTTTACGAACAGGCAAACACGCAGGGGGGACTTGAGATTGCAAAAGGGGTAATCATGACCTATCCGGAACTTCTTTTCATACTGGCGGAAGCACGCGAAAAGGGTTTGATCGATAGCGGTAACGCGGCCGATTATTACCAGCAGGGAATTGAAGCGTCATTTGAATTTTACGGTCTTGATTTTCCCGAAGGATTCCTTGAGCAGGATGAAATAGCATACACCGGAACGCAAAGCGGAAAACTTGAGAAGATTGGAAACCAGAAATGGGTTGCTTCATTCTTCCACGGCATGGAAGCATGGTTCGACTGGCGACGAACTGGTTTTCCTGTGTTGCAGCCTTCTGTTGATAATCAAAATGATGACAGGATACCCGTGAGGTTTGTCTATCCGTTTATCGAGCAGTCGCTCAATGGTACGAATCGCGAACAGGCTGTTTCACGCCAGGGAGGCGACGACATTAATACCCGCGTCTGGTGGGACGTGGATTAAATTAACCGCAAGTGGGAGCGGGATGAAAATCCTGCTCCCTTTACTTATATTTCCTTTTATGAAAACAACAGCCCTGCTATTCACTTTTTTTCTCTCTTTTATGGTCGGATTCGGCCAGCAAAAGAACGCGACTGAAAACATTTTCATTATTACTTTCGACGGGCTCCGCTGGCAGGAGCTATACACCGGCGCCGATTCTGCTCTCATTACGAACAAAGAATATGTTAAGGACCCACTCGGTCTGAAGAATGAATTCTGGGCTGAGTCCGCTGACGAACGCCGGAAGATACTGATGCCGTTTTTCTGGGGCGAGATTGCTTCAAAGGGCCAGTTGTACGGCAACCGTGCGTTTGGCAACAATGTAAATTGCTCCAATTACAAATGGTTTTCCTACCCCGGATACAACGAAATCCTTTGTGGGTTTGCAGACGACGCACGGATTAAATCGAATAATAAGATCGATAATCCGAACGTTACGGTCCTTGAATTCATCAACCGCAATCCGGCGTTTAAAGGTAAGGTTGCAGCCTTTGGTTCCTGGGACGTGTTTCCGTTTATCATCAATGAAACGCGCAGCGGCATCCCGGTCAACGCGGGTTTTGAAACGGCATCGGGTAACTCGCTTTCCGATCGTGAGCTTTTTCTGAACCAATTACAGTCGCAGATTCCCAGCCCATGGCAGGGTGTTCGCCTCGACGGGTTCACGCACCATTATGCCCTCGAGTATCTGAAGAAGAACAGTCCGCGTGTCGTCTTCATTTCATACGGCGAAACAGATGATTTTGCTCATGAAGGGAAGTATGACGCGTACCTGCGTTCCGCTCACCAGACCGATGCATTTATTAAGGACCTTTGGCAGTGGGTGCAGTCACAACCTGCGTACAGGAACAAAACTACATTTCTCATTACAACGGATCATGGCCGCGGTACGGTACCGTTGGATACATGGCGAAGTCATGGTACGGAAGTGAATGGATCCGATCAGATATGGATGGCGGTTCTCGGTCCCGACACTGAGTCGAAAGGTGAGATAAAAACCGCTATGCAGCTTCATCAGAATCAGGTAGCAAAAACGGCAGCATCATTTCTCGGCCTTCAGTACACGAATGATAGGCCGGTAGGTGAAGCGGTGCACACAATGTTCAGACGTGCCAAATGATCCGGTTTCTTCCCGGCGTACTGATTATACTCGCTGCGTGTTCACCAGCAGGAAAGTCAATCCGGAATCAGGACGAGACGCCACCGTCAGTTGGTGAAATAACTGCGCAATTTTCCAAAATACCGGTGCCCCAGCTGGAGGTGTCGAGTGAGCTAGCCAATGGCTGGACCGTTAGTTTCCCTACGCTCCCCGATGCCGGGAAGGCGATCGTAAGTCTTCCGCATAGCGCCAGCCTGCCTGATAGCGAACTTATGTATGAGAGCGAGCTGGACTTTCCGTTTGCAGGGACGTTGATGGTTCGGGCTGATGATGGTGCGCAGGTCTTCATAGACGGTATTCAGGTCAGGAACGAAGGCGGTACCTTATTCCAGATCAACGAACCCGGCAGGGTTAAGATCAGAATTCGCGTGATGAATAACGCAATGTCCGGCGGGCTTAAAAGAGTCACGTTCAGCTCCGGCGATCAAACGAAAAAGTTTTTCGCGGAACAGGCACGTTACAAAAAATTAAATGTGCTTGCGAAACAAGCGCAATTGCCCTCCGTCAGTGATTCGACAAGAGTGCTCATAGCCGACGCGTTGTTGAATTTCGACGATTCCCTTAAACGCATTGCGGCGGAGCAGTCGCTTGTAAACTCGCCGTTACTTATCGGTCCTGTTATCGTTTTCCAGGATACTTCTGTGGTACGGATTGCCGTTATCCGCGAAGGTCAGAAAAAAACTCTGCTGAATTGGGGTATAGATAGCCTCCGCCTGGATCGTGAGATCACCTGCGTTCAGGATGTTTGTTCGTTCAGGATTCCGGTGGCGGGCCTCGAAGGAAGGACGATCTATTACCAGGTGCGCTCGGGAAATACAACGAAGAGCATAAATGCATTTCACGTTCCCCGTTCGCCGGACCGGTTCTCATTCAACATCTGGGCCGACAGCCAGTCGGGATGGGCGGAGTTTGAAACACACATGCGCAACAGCCTGAAGTATGATGAGGCGTTCAGCGTAGGCGTTGGTGATCTCGTGGGCAATGGCGCGTCGGAATCGGAATGGATTCGCTTATTCGAAATTCTTTCAATTTCCGGTGCCAGTAA
>CBKWFZ010000156.1:0-7504 GCA_966673785.1 uncultured bacterium | reverse complement strand
TGGACGCAGGAAAAATGGCAGAAATTATTCAATGGCAAAGACCTTAGCGGCTGGAAGCAACTCGGCGGCAAGGCTGTGTACGAAGTCTCCAACGGCGAGATTGTCGGAACAACAGTTCCAAACACACCAAATTCTTTTCTCACAACAGCTGAAACGTATGGCGATTTCATTCTTGAGCTCGAGTTTAAGCTCGACGCTGAGATGAATTCCGGAATTCAATTCCGAAGCGAAAGCAAACCCGACTACCAGAACGGCAGAGTTCACGGTTATCAGATGGAGATCGACCCATCGGCACGGGCATGGACGGGCGGGATCTACGATGAAGGCCGGCGTGAATGGCTCTATCCCGTCGACTACAATCCCGGCGCGAAGTCAGCCTATCGCAAGGGCGATTGGAATAAGGCGCGTATCGAATGTATTGGTAACGTAATGAGAACCTGGATCAACGGCATTGCGGTCGCGAACATTGTTGATGACATGACACCACGCGGATTTATCGCGCTCCAGGTGCATTCGATCGGGAAGCCCGAGGATGCTGGTCAGAAGATCCGTTGGAAGAATGTTCGTATCCAGACAACGGGTTTAAAGCCATCTCCGGCCGACGACATATTTGTAGCGAACTTTGTTCCGAATACACTCTCTGATCAGGAAAAGAAAAACGGTTTGCAACTTTTGTTCGACGGAAAAACGACGAACGGTTGGCGTGGCGCTTACAAAAATGAATTTCCGAAGAAAGGCTGGGAAGTAAAGGACGGCGCACTGCACGTGCTGAAGTCTGATGGCGCTGAATCGGAAAACGGTGGTGACATCGTGACTACGGAAATGTTCGGCGCCTTTGATCTGCAATTCGAATTCAGGCTTACACCGGGTGCGAATAGCGGGGTGAAATACTTTGTCACGGAAAAAGAAAAGAACACCGGTTCAGCAATCGGACTTGAATATCAGGTGCTTGATGATGAGAAGCATCCCGATGCGAAACAAGGCGTAGTCGGAAACAGAACTCAGGCATCGTTGTATGATTTAATTCCCTCATTGAAGATCAAACGCGGGCAACATGCCGTCGGAGAATGGAACAATGGGCGGATCGTAGTGTTTCCGGATAATCGTGTTGAACATTGGCTGAATGGCTACAAGGTTGTTGAATACCAGCGCGGATCGCCCATCTATCAGGCACTCGTGGCGCGCAGCAAGTACGCACAGTGGGAAGACTTTGGAATGGCGGAAGCGGGACGGATCCTTCTGCAGGACCATGGCGATGAAGTTTTCTTCCGAAGCATTAAGATCAAGGAATTCAAGCCCGTCATAAACAAATAGACGTATCACCGATCGAAATATATCAGAACTATGAACAAAGAGAACAACCCGTCACGCAGGGACTTCATAAAAAAAGCTGCCCTGGCATCAGCAGGAACATATTTTGGAGCGCTTGCCATCAGTCCGAAAAGTTATGGCCGCATTATTGGCGCGAACGATCGCGTCAACGTGGGTGTAATCGGTTTTTCAGACAGGTTCCGCCACTCGTTGCTTCCCGCGTTCCTTGCGAGCAATAAAGAACTCGACTTTGACATTACCGGCGTCTCCGATATCTGGAAGATTCGCAGAGACGAAGGCAAAGCGCATCTGACCGAAAAACTCGGTCATGAGGTGAAGGCGTTTCGAAATAACGAAGAGCTTTACGACAGCAAGACCGTTGACGCGGTTATAATCAGTACGGCGGATTTCCAGCACGCACTGCACGCCATAGAGGCCGTCAAGGCAGGTTGTGACGCCTATGTTGAAAAGCCGTTTGCAGAAACCATGCAGGACAACCGGGACGCGCTTAAAGCGGTCAAAGCTTCGGGCAAGATCATCCAGATCGGTTCACAGCGCCGGAGCGGGGAGAATTATCACGCTGCTGCGGACTTCATAAAAAGCGGCAAATTCGGAGACATCACGGCCGTTGAGCTTACATGGTTTGTTAACCAGCCTGGCCGTTGGCGGAGACCCGAGCTTGTTCAACAAATGGTGGAACAGGACACCGACTGGAAGCGCTTTCTCATGAACAGGCCGTTCGAAAAATTCGATGCGCGCAAACACCTTGAATACCGTCTGTTCTGGCCATACTCGTCGGGCATGCCGGGTCAATGGATGAGTCACCAGATCGATACGGTGCACTGGTTCACCGGTCTTCAGCATCCGCGGAGCGTGGTTGCCAATGGCGGGGTGTACAAATGGAAGGATGGACGCGTAAACTGGGATACGATGACGGCAGTGTTCGACTACGGACCGAAGGATGATCCCGCCAGCGGATTCCAGGTAGTGTTCTCGAGTCGTATGCACAACGGTGACGAAAATCCGAAGGAGATCTATTATTCGAACGGGGGTGAACTCAATTTGAATACGAACAAAGTTTCACCTGAAGGCGGACTTACGGAAAGACATGCGCGGGCGATGAACATGAAAGCGAATCTCCTGCCGGAAGTTGATCTCGCCGACCGCGCAGTTAAAACGGTATCTTCGGCGAACACCGGCGGCGATGTTACGACGACCAATCATATGCGAAATTGGATGGAGTGCGTTCGCAGTCGCAAAAAAACAAACGCACCCGTTGAAGCCGGCTATGAACATTCAATAGCCACTATTATGACGAATGCGGCCGTGCGCACCGGAACAAAAGTCACATTTGATGAAAAAACGCAGGAGGTAATGGCGGGCGGAAAAGTGTTTATCTACTGATGAAACACACGTTCCTGTTATCCTTTGTTTGCCTGGTTCTGGTGATGACACGCACCCTGCCGGCGCAGTCCGGATTTTCTTTTAAAGAAGATCCGGCAGCGCGGAAGGTTGAGGTCATGTACGCCGGTAAACCCGTTACCGCTTACTGTTATTTCGACTCGACTGAAAAACCGGTCTTGTTCCCCGTAAGAACGCTTTCAGGTGTGACGGTAACGCGTGGCTATCCCGTTGCACCCCGTGCAGGCGAGCGGACGGACCACCCCCATCACGCCGGTTTATGGTTTACGTATGAAAATGTTAATGGTCTCGACTTCTGGAATAACAGTTCTGCAATTCCGGCGTCACGGAAGCACCATTATGGTTCGATCAGACATCAACGGGTGCTTTCGAAATCCACGCAAGGAAAAACGGCCGCGCTTTCCACGTTGAGTCACTGGGTGAACCAGCAGGGAGACATACTGCTCGAAGAGAGAACCACATTTACGTTCCGTGCCGAGGGTAACGATCTTGTCATCGATCGCGCATGTGAATTAAAAGCAGTTTCGGATACAGTGATTTTTCACGATGTAAAGGATGGTCTGCTTGGTATCCGTGTGGCGCGATCCCTGGAAATGCCTTCAACGCAGCAGGATCGCTTTGTCGATGGCAATGGTATCGAAACAACGGTACCGGTATTGAATAATGAAGGCGTAACAGGAATGTACGTTAACCGGGAAGGCACAACCGGTGACGCGGTATGGTCTTCACAATCGCCCTGGGCGCAGCTGTATGGCAAAGTCAATCGATCAAAGGTTGCTATCGTGATTATAGACCACCCGTCAAATCCGGGATATCCCACGTATTGGCACGCCCGGGGGTACGGCCTTTTTGCCGCGAACCCGCTGGGAAGAGAAGTATTCAGTAATGGTAAGGAAAAACTGGATCTCACACTGCGCCGGCACGATCTGGTTTCGTTTCGCTACCGCATCATCATTCACGATGGCGCCCCCATGGCGCCGGCGGACATCGATCGTGCAATGAAGGATTTCCACACGTCAGGTAAGTCGCAACGTTGACTTGCGTACGATCAGCTTACTCTTGATAACCCTGGTTTCCGGTGTCAGTTCCGGATGATGAATGTGATTGATCAGCATTTCGGTTGCCGTGCTGGCCATTTCATGCGCGGGTTGATCGATGGTGCTCAACGATGGGTCGATGAACTTGCCGACACGTTCATTATTAAAGCCGAGAACGGCAATGTCTTCAGGAATACGCAGACCGGCCTGCCGGATCACGTGCATCATTTCTATTGCCGTAAAATCGTTGATCGAAAAGATTGCATCGGGCGGTTGCGGCAGATTGATCAGGTAGCGGGTGTATGACTCGATCTTCGGACTTTGAAACTGTGAATGGAGAATATAAAACTCATTCACCGGCAGCCCGTGACCTCGAAGGGTGTCGACGTATGCGTTCAGACGGTTGCGACTGTTATACAGATGCTGTGGGCCAGCGACGAATGCAATTCTTCGACATCCCTGAGCGATGAGGTGCTCTGTCCCTTCACGGGTTACTTCATAATTATCGGTTACGACCTGCGATGCATTTATATCGTCGCAAATCCGGTCAAAAAACACAAGCGGTATACCTTTCTCGAGCAGGATGTTAAAATGATCCGATCGATCGGTTTCGGCGGAAATCGAAGCGATCAATCCATCGACACGATTGGTTACCAACGATTGAATGTTCTTCTTTTCCGATATGTACGATTCATTTGACTGGCAGATCATCACGTTAATGCCCCCCATAGCGGCGCGTGTCTGAATTGCTCCGAGTGCGCGCGCGAAAAAACTATTGATGGTCTCGGGTACGATTACGCCGATTGTATTGGTACGCTGATGCTTGAGGTTTACGGCCAGAACATTCGGCGCATAATTGAGCTTGGCCGCAAGTTCCACGATCCGCTTCTTTGTCTCCGGATGAATATCTGATTTCCCGCCGAGCGCGCGGGCTACCGTCGATTTCGAAATGCCCAACTGCCGGGCGATATCTTTAATGGTTACAGCCTTGCTGGTCATATAGAAATAATTTCATTCCCTGAAATTTTGAATTCCCGGGAACGGTCCCGAAAAAAAATTTGTAAAAAAACGCAACCAAACCTGTGCATTCTCTGGAAAAAGCCTCAAATTAATGCAATTCAAACGGTTTAACAAGTAAAAAACTCCCGGAGTGACAGTTACCAATATCCGGTTTTCGGAAAAACAATCCTGCCCGTTCCCGGGAATTTCTCCAGATTCTCTGAATTCTCTGATGCGTAAAGTGCAGTTGGGTGAAGATGAGACTGCTTTCAGGGAACTGTTTCGCCGACTTTACCGGCCGCTGTGTTCATTCTGCGAGCGCATTGTCTTCGCCCGCGAAGTGGCTGAGGAAATAGTCAGCGATGTGTTTTGTACGATATGGAAGAACCGCTATCGCCTGAGTGTATCCTCGACAAAATCGTATCTCTACGCGGCCGTTCGCAATCGTGCTTTCGATTATCTTCGCAGCGCCGACAGAAGGTCGTGGTGTGAACTTGAACTGGCTGAACATCTGCCCGCCGAAAATCACACACTGCATGACGCGGTGGAACATGCCGAACTTGAGCTGCACTTTGATCAATGTGTACGAACGCTGCCGCGTCAGTGTCGTCTCATATTTGAACTCAGCCGTGCGGAAGGAAAAAAATACCGGGAGATCGCCGACGAACTTAAAATCAGTATAAAGACCGTGGAGGCACAGATGGGACGCGCACTTAAGCAACTGCGAAAAGCGCGTGAAGTCATGTGCCAATAAACGGACAAAGAACGCTATGGATGTAACAAAACTTTTTGACGTCGCGGGCAAGACTGCAGTAGTCACCGGAGGCACGGGTATTCTCGGTGGTGAAATGGTCCGCGGCCTCGCGCAGGCGGGTACACGAACCGTTATCATGGGCCGGAACAGGGAGAACGGCGAACGCCTCCAGAACGACCTTCGCGCAGCCGGGAACGAAGCCCTTTTCGTTCAGGCTGACGTGCTCGACGAGAAGCAGCTCCTTCAGGCAAAAGAAACGATACTTCGTGCCTATGGTTCCATTGACATCCTTGTTAACGCCGCCGGCGGAAACATGTCCGGAGCCGTCATCATGCCGCAGCAGAGTTTCTTTGAGCTCGACATGGACGCGTTCGCAAAAGTCGTCGACCTGAACCTAACCGGGACCGTATTGCCTACGAAGATCCTCTGTGATGATATGACCAGGCGCGGCAAAGGTGTTATCGTGAATATTGCGAGTATGGCTTCATTCCGGCCGATCACACGCGTCGTTGGCTACGGCGCCGCAAAGTCAGGAATAAAGAACTTTACCGAATGGCTCGCCATTGAATTCGCACGCAAGTTCGGTGAAGGCGTTCGTGTTAACGGCATTGCCCCAGGTTTTTTTATCACCGAACAAAACCGATCACTGCTGACAAATCCGGATGGCAGCTATACCGCCCGTGGATCGGACGCTATTCGTCATACGCCGTTCGGCCGGTTCGGTGAACCAGATGAACTCGTGGGTACCTTGTTATGGCTTTGTTCGGACGCATCGCGATTCGTAACCGGCGTCACGATTCCTGTCGATGGAGGATTTAATGTTTATTGCGGCGTGTGATGATGTCCCGTAAAACCAAATTACAATAACCGGATGCCGAGGCAAGCTGAAAAGTTCCTGGAACAAACGTGGAGATGGTTCGGGCCCGCCGATCCGGTCCGGCTGAGTGATATTTGTCAGGCAGGCGCGACAGGGATCGTAACCGCTCTTCATCATATTCCCAATGGTGAAATATGGTCCGTCGAAGAGATCATTAACCGGAAAGCGATGATCGAGGCCGCGGGACTGCGGTGGTCGGTAGTGGAAAGTGTTCCGGTGCACGAAGACATTAAGCGTCAGAAGCCGGGTTATGAGAAATACGTCGCGAATTACAAGGAAACGATTCGTAATCTCGCGCAATGTGGCATCACCACGATCTGCTACAACTTCATGCCGGTTCTCGACTGGACGCGGACAGACCTCGCCTTCGAAGTCGATGACGGATCGAAGGCCCTGCGGTTTGACAAGGTCGCATTCACGGCCTTCGATGCGTTTGTCCTGAAACGCCCTGCGGCGGAGCAGGAGTATGATGCAAAGCTTTTAGAAAAGGCGAGGCACTTTCTTACAAACGCGGGCAAAGAGGAACTTGCCCAGCTTCAGAAAAATATTCTTGCCGGACTCCCCGGCGCCGAAGAAGGATATACGCTCGACGAGTTCCGTAAGGCGCTGTCCGGATATGACGCTATCGATGACCAGCGGCTTCGGAAGCATCTGTATGAATTTGTAGCGAATATCGGTCCCGTTGCAGATGAGTGCGGCGTTAAACTGGCGATCCACCCCGACGATCCACCATACCCGATTCTCGGTCTTCCCCGTGTGCTGAGCACCGAAGCCGATGCGCGGCATCTTCTTAAGGCATATGAGTCACCCAATAACGGCCTTTGTTTTTGTACAGGTTCTTTTGGCGTGCGCCCGGACAACGACCTGGCGGGAATGGTTCGCCGGCTTGGCGACCGTATTAACTTCGTGCACCTGCGAAGTACAACCCGGGACGAACAGGGGAATTTCTTCGAAGCAAATCACCTTGATGGTGACGTCGACATGTATTCCGTGATGAAGGAACTCGTTACGCTTCAGTGGACCCGTAACGACCGGATTCCCTTCCGTCCCGATCATGGTCACCAGATGCTTGACGATCTGAAAAAGAAAACCAACCCCGGATAT
>CBKWFZ010000155.1:0-7514 GCA_966673785.1 uncultured bacterium | reverse complement strand
ATGAAAACAACTGAAACAGCCAGGCTTGCTCCCGAAGTCAGCCCGAGTACATCCGGACCTGCAAGCGGATTTCGAAAAAGGGTTTGCATGACCAGACCGCTCACAGACAGTGCCCCTCCGGCAAGCACGCAGGTTAGCGCTTTGGTGAGCCGGAAGTCCATCACAATGCTCGTCCAGACCGGATCACTGCCGCCTCCCGAAAGGATGGTTACAATTGCGCTAACCGGGATCGGGACGCTTCCCAGCGACAGGTTAGCGAGGAACAACGCTAATAGTAATATAAAGAGCAGGAGCCAGCGGGACTTCATCACTTTTGATATAGCCGTGCAATGTTAGGGAATTTGGAGTAGATAGCGGAGGCGGAACCCGGACGTGTTGCCAGATTGGCTGATGGGATGGCGACTGTCAAACAACAGCTTCAGGAAGCCGTCGGATGAACGCCGCTTACATTTCAGAACGGCGTTTCAAACCGAATGAGCCAAACAAAACATTGGAATTTGCGGCTTTTTCGGGCATTTAATTGCCATGCGATGGCTTCTGCAAAATGGTTGAGAGACGGCTTTTCAAGGCCAGTCCTGAATTGGAAAAATTTTAAAAACTGCATTTGCTAACTATACTTAAGTTCCTATCTTTGCAGTCCTTTTTGAAACAAGTGCCCGAACGGCGCTGACAGGGAAGCGATTAAGAGTCCCGGTCGCAGGTTCAGAAAGTCCTGAGAAACAGCATTAATTGGTTTAAGCCATGCCTGGAATTATAGGAAAAAAAATAGGAATGACCAGCGTATTCGGCCCGGACGGCGAGAACATCGCCTGTACCGTGATCGAAGCAGGTCCCTGTGTAGTGACGCAGGTTAAGAACGTAGAAACGGACGGGTACCGTGCCGTTCAGCTCGCTTTTGGCGAGAAGAAAGAGAAGAACACATCCCGGGCAGCTCTGGGCCATTTCAAGAAAGCTGGGACGACCGCGAAGCGCGCCGTTGCAGAATTTCGTGACTTCCGCAAGGAGTTTGATGGTATCATCGAGCTTGGAAAAGAGATCCGCGTAGGCGATGTCTTCAATGAAGGCGAATTCGTCGATGCTATCGGAACGTCGAAAGGCCGCGGTTTCCAGGGTGTTGTTAAGCGTCATAATTTCTCCGGAGTAGGTGAAGCAACACACGGTCAGCACAACCGTCTTCGTGCACCCGGTTCAATGGGTAACGCGTCATTCGCATCCCGCGTCGTAAAGGGCAAGCGCCTCGCCGGACGTATGGGTAACGACCGCGTTAAGCTGGTGAACCTGCGTGTGGTTAAAATCATGGCTGATCAGAACCTGATCGTTGTCAGTGGTTCAGTTCCGGGGCCTAAGAATTCAACTGTAATCCTTCAGAAGTAATGGAAGTAGCAGTATTAAAATCGAGTGGTGAACAGACCAGTAAGAAGGTAAATCTTTCTGATGTGATCTTTGGTATTGAGCCTAATGATCACGCGATATACCTTGATGTAAAAAGTTACCTGGCAAATCAGCGCCAGGGTACGCATAAGTCAAAGCAGCGTAACGAAATCGCCGGATCCAGCAAGAAACTCAAGAAGCAAAAAGGAACAGGCGGAGCTCGTGCGGGTAATATCAAGAACCCTCAGTTCAAAGGCGGTGGCCGTGTATTTGGTCCCGTTCCCCGTGACTACTCTTTCAAACTGAACAAGAAAGTAAAAGATCTCGCAAGAAGATCTGCACTCTCATACAAGGCAAAGGACAATTCAATCGCCGTCCTCGAGGATTTCAGCTTCGATGCTCCGAAGACCAAGCAATATCTTTCGATGCTCAGCGCACTCTCGCTGAATGACAAGAAAACGTTGTTGATCCTTCCTGAAGTTAATAAGAATGTAGTGTTGAGCGGAAGGAATATCGGAAACACAAAAGTCACTACGGCAGACAACATCACTACCTACGATGTAATGCACGCCGATAATCTGATCTTCGTGGAGAGCTCATTAAGTAAAATTGAAACCTTATTAAATAAACAACAATGAGTATTCTGAAGAGACCATTGGTTACGGAGAAAGTTTCCTCTCTTAACGAGAAAGGGAAGTACGGTTTCATTGTGGATATGGATGCCAATAAGGTTGAGATCAAAAGAGCCGTAGAAAAGCAATATGGTGTCAATGTGGAGCGCGTGAATACACAGAACGTGATGGGTAAGAAAAAGACCCGTTACACGAAGACTGGTATTCTATCGGGCCGCAGACCCGGGTACAAGAAGGCGATTGTAACGCTGGCCCAGGGAGAAGTAATTGATTTTTATAGCAACGTATAATATTTGAGCGATGGCGTTGAAGAAACTTAAACCGGTAACCGCAGGCTCGCGACACAGACTCGCACCTTCGTTCGATGACATTACTGCATCGAAGCCTGAGAAGTCACTGGTAACTACCGTGAAGAAGACCGGTGGCCGCAACAGCAATGGCCGCCTTACCATGCGTTATATCGGCGGCGGTCATAAGCAGAAGCTGAGAATCATCGATTTCAAACGCGACAAGACTGGTGTTCCTGCCGTGGTGAAGTCTATCGAATATGATCCCACACGCAGCGCAAGACTTGCGTTGTTGTATTATGCCGATGGTGCAAAGGCGTATATCATCGCGCCCGAGGGTTTGAAGGTTGGTCAACAGCTGGTTTCAGGCGCAGACGTTGCTCCTGAAGTAGGTAACGCGTTACCGCTTGCAAAAATTCCTCTTGGTACGATCGTGCATAACGTTGAGATCAAGCCTGGAAAGGGAGGTGCAATTGCCCGCTCAGCAGGATGTTTCGTGCAGCTGCTTGCGCGCGAAAACGGTATGGCTACGCTAAAGATGCCGTCTGGCGAAATGCGTAATGTTCTGGATCGTTGCATGGCAACTATCGGAGCAACCTCGAACGCTGACCATATGAATGAAAGCGTTGGTAAGGCAGGTCGCAGTCGCTGGAGAGGCGTTCGTCCCCGTACCAGAGGTGTTGCCATGAACCCGGTGGATCACCCTATGGGTGGTGGTGAAGGTCGTGCATCCGGTGGTCACCCGAGATCACGTAATGGTTTGTACACCAAGGGTAAGAAGACAAGACACCCCAAGAAGTATTCAGATCGTCTAATCATAGCTAAGAGGAAAAAATAATGGGACGTTCGATTAAGAAAGGACCGTATTGTGACTTCCGCCTTACTAAAAAGGTGGAGGCCGTTGAAAAATCAGGCAAGAAGTCTGTAATCAAGACTTGGTCGAGAAGATCAACAGTGACCCCGGAACTGATCGGGCACACTTTTGCCGTGCACAATGGGAATAAGTTCATTCCTGTATATGTTACGGAAAACATGGTAGGGCATAAGCTCGGCGAATTCGCACCTACCCGTACATTCCGTGGACACTCAGGTAATAAGAAAGATAACGCCAGGTAATCATGGAAGAGGTAGCGAAAAAAACCAAAAGGTCGGTTCTGAAACGCGAGAAGCGCGACGAGCGTAAGGAAGCCGCGAAAAGCGGTCCTGCAGTCGCCAAGCTGAAGAACGTTCCGACCTCACCCCGGAAAATGAGACTTATCGCTGAGCTCATTCGTGGTCAGCGTGTAAACAAGGCTCTCAATATCCTTAAGTATGAGCCTAAGGTGGGATCGCCCAAACTTGAAAAGCTGTTATTGTCGGCAATTTCAGGTTGGACCGCGAAAAACCAGGATGTGAAGCTGGAAGATGCGGACCTTTATGTAAAGGAAATTTGGGTTGATGGCGGAAGGATCCTCAAGAGGCTGAGACCAGCTCCCCAGGGCCGTGCTCACCGGATCAGAAAGCGTTCAAACCATGTAACGCTCGTGGTGGATAGCCTGAAAGAAACCGCGGAAGTATCAACAACTGAAGAAAAAGAAAAGGAATAATGGGACAAAAGATTAATCCGGTAAGTCTGCGTTTAGGCATCGTTCGTGGTTGGGACTCCAACTGGTACGGTGGCAAAACATTCTCTGACAAGCTTGTCGAAGATCAGAAGATCAGAGATTATGTTCAGGCCCGTATTCCGAAGGGCGGTATCGCCAAAGTTGTCATCGAGCGTACCCTTAAGCGCATCACACTGACGATCCATACGGCGCGTCCCGGTGTCGTGATCGGTAAAGGTGGTGGCGAGGTCGACAAGATCAAGGAAGAACTCAAGAAGATTACCAATAAGGATGTTCAGATCAACATTTTTGAGATCAAGCGTCCTGAACTCGATGCGAAGCTGGTAGGCGAGTCTATCGGTCAGCAGATCGAGGCGCGTATCAGCTACAAGCGCGCTATGAAGCAGGCAATCGCTTCTGCGATGCGCGTCGGTGCGGAAGGAATCAAAGTAAAGGTATCCGGTCGTCTTGCCGGCGCTGATATGGCCCGTACTGAGCAGTACAAGGAAGGCCGTATCCCGCTGCACACACTGCGTGCTGATATTGACTACGCAATCTCCGAAGCGCAGACTGTTTACGGAAAGATCGGTATCAAGGTATGGATCTTCAAAGGTGAGATTTACGGCAAACGTGATCTTTCTCCTAACGTCGGACTCGCGAGCAGCGCAGCCGGACAAGGTGGCGGCCAAAAAGGTGATCGCGGCGACAGAGGCGGCGATCGTGGTCGCAGAAGAGGTGGTGACCAGCGCCGCGGCGGAGACAGAGGCGGCAGAAGAAACGGTTAATTTATTACGAAAGCATTAAAGCGAGGTAACGATGTTACAGCCTAAACGAACGAAATTCAGAAAAACTCAGAAGGGACGTGTAAAGGGAATTGCGACCCGTGGACATAGCATCGCCTTCGGTTCTTTCGCACTGAAAGCGCTGGAAGGTGGTTGGATTACGGCACGTCAGCTTGAGGCGGCGCGTATTGCCGTTACAAGAGCAATGAAACGTGAGGGTCAGGTATGGATCCGGATCTTCCCCGATAAGCCCGTAACCCGTAAGCCTGCTGAAGTGCGTATGGGTAAGGGTAAGGGAGCGCCTGAGTATTGGGTTGCGGTGATCAAGCCCGGAACCATTCTCTTTGAAGCGGGTGGTGTGAACCTCGCGGTTGCGAAAGAGGCGTTGAAACTCGCCGAAGGCAAGCTTCCTATTAAGACCAGATTTACCGTAAGACCAGATTACGTAGAATAACAAGCGTCATGAAGAACTCGGAAATACATGCACTGAGTGCAGAAGAACTTAAGGAAAAAATCGGCAGCGAGAAAGAAGCGCTGCGCAAGCTGAAGTTTGCGCATCAGATATCAGCTGTGGAGAATCCGATGAAAATCAAGCATACGCGTAAGCTGATTGCCCGGTTGAGCACTGAATTAAAGGCTAAAGAACTTCAAAAATAATTCCTCCCATGGAAGATAGGAAAGAACGCAAAGAAAGGATCGGAAAAGTAACCAGCAACAAGATGCAAAAGACCATCACGGTTGCGGTTGACAGAAAGGTTAAGCACCCGATCTACGGAAAATTTGTGAACAAGACGACCAAATTCAAGGCGCATGATGAGGAAAATGCAGCCGGGATTGGTGACACTGTTCGCATCATGGAAACCCGTCCGTTGAGCAAGGATAAGCGCTGGAGACTGGTGGAGATCGTTGAAAAGGCGAAGTAATCTTTGGCTTCAGATAGCATAACAGATAAGAATATTTACAGAATATGATACGCACCGAATCAAGACTAACCGTAGCAGACAATAGCGGCGCAAAAGAAGTTCTTTGTATGCACGTCCTGGGCGGCACCGGAAGACGTTACGCGTCCGTGGGCGATAAGATCGTTGTTACGGTAAAGTCAGCTTTGCCGAGCAGCCAGGTAAAGAAAGGTACCGTTACCAAAGCGGTTGTGGTGAGAACTACAAAAGAAGTTCGCAGAAAGGACGGATCATATATCCGTTTTGAAGATAATGCAGCTGTTCTTCTTAATGCTCAGGACGAGCCCCGGGGTACCCGTATTTTCGGTCCCGTTGCGCGCGAGCTGAGGGAAAAGCAGTTTATGAAGATCGTTTCATTGGCCCCTGAAGTTATATAAGCAATGGAAAGGAAAAAGAACAAGCAGCGCAAGTTGCACGTCAAGAAAGGCGATACGGTGATTGTAATCGCCGGTGACTTCAAGAGCACGCCGCAGAAAGAAAACAAAGGTGAGGTTCTGGAAGTGTTTCCGGATAAGAACCGAGCTATTGTAAAAGGGATCAATCTCATCACCAAGCATGAGAAGCCTTCAGCCGGAAAGCCGGAAGGTGGCATCAAAAAGGTTGAAGCCCCTATTCACATCAGTAACCTGATGGTTGTTGACCCGTCGAACGGAAAGCCGACCCGCATCGGAAGAAAGCTTAACGACAAGGGTAAACTTCAAAGATATTCGAAGAAAACAGGAGAATTTATCAAGTAATGGCAACTCCAAGATTAAAGGACAAGTACAGCAAGGAAATTGTCCCTGCACTTAAGCAGAAGTTCAATTACAAGTCGATTATGCAGGTGCCCAAGATCGAGAAGATCTGTATCAATAAAGGTATGGGCGTGGCTGTAACAGACAAGAAGCTGATTGACGTCGCGATCGAGGAGATTTCGACGATCTCCGGTCAGAAGGCCGTATCAACGAAGTCGAAGAAAGCGATCTCGAACTTCAAACTTCGTGAGAACATGCCGATCGGTGTGCGGGTTACCCTTCGTGGTGACAAGATGTATGAATTCATGGATCGACTGATGAATATCGCCCTTCCCCGCGTAAGGGATTTCCGTGGCGTCAACAATAAAGGATTTGACGGTCGTGGTAATTACACGCTCGGTGTTAAGGAGCAGATCATCTTCCCCGAGATATCGATCGATAAGGTGAACAAGATCAGCGGGATGGATATCACATTTGTGACCACCGCTCAGACTGATGAAGAAAGCTTTGAGCTCCTGAAGGCATTCGGGATGCCCTTTGCCAATAAAAACTAAGAGAGAAAATGGCTAAACTATCCGTAATAGCAAGAGAAACAAAGAGACAGAAGCTTGTTTCGACGTACGCTGCAAAAAGGAAGGCGCTTAAGGATGCCGGTGATTACGCCGCTCTTGATAAGCTTCCCCGCAACGCTTCCCCGGTTCGACTGAAGAACCGCTGTAAGCTGACGGGCCGTCCGCGCGGTTACATGAGGAAATTCGGCGTTTGCCGTAACGTCTTCCGCGAAATGGCTTCAGCTGGCAAGATCCCTGGTTTGACCAAGTCAAGCTGGTAAGTTAGAATTCCGTCCCGGCTTTGGGAAACTGAAGTCCGGTTCAAAATATAAGGTTGCTGAGTATCCAGGTCGGCTCTGGCTCCAAGATGGGAGCGAAACCGAAACCCGATAACAGTTTGATTAACAAAAAATGTTACGTATCTTTGCAGCCCGGTTTTTTTAAACGCGGGCTTGCTTTTTAATAAACAGGACGAAGAAAATGACTGATCCTATAGCAGATTACTTAACCCGGCTTCGGAACGCGATTAAAGCCAACCACAGAGTAGTGGAGATTCCGGCCTCTAACCTCAAAAAGGAGATAACCAAAGTTCTTTTTGACAAGGGTTACATCCTC
>CBKWFZ010000154.1:0-7529 GCA_966673785.1 uncultured bacterium | reverse complement strand
CAATGCGGTCGGCGACTTCCTTCTGCAGCATACACACAACCTGATCCACCCGAGCGCGCTCTTCAAGAATCCTGAAGAATATCTGGGACGAAATGTTATACGGAAAATTTCCGATAATCTTCAGCGGTCCGTCCGGAAGGCTACCGAAGTCGAATTCGAGGAAATCGCCTTCGATAATTCGTCCCTCCAGTCCGGGGTAGTGGACCTTCAGGTAGGCGATGGATTCACGATCTATTTCAATCAAGAATAGAGCTATTCCTGGTATCTCTGTAAGGAAACGGGTTAACACTCCCATACCAGGACCGATTTCGAGCACGGTGTCATCGCCTGCAACCTGCAACCCCTCCACTATCCTACGGGCGATATGCTGATCGTGCAAAAAATGCTGTCCAAGAAATTTCTTCGGCCTGACCTTGCCCGTATTCCGTTTGTCCATCGTGGCAAAAGTACGATGAAGCGGCAAAGCGCCAAATGCAGGATAGCCAGTATCGGGCGGACAGGTGAATCCCGGGTCGCGTGTTTCGGAGTTTTCGCCTTAATTTGTTAAATCGCAAAGGATTAAACCTGAGACATGACCTCCAACCATAAGCCACGGATCGGAATTACAATAGGTGACCTCAACGGGATCGGCCCCGAGGTCATCATGAAGACACTTGCCGACCACCGGCTCTTCAACTTGTTTACCCCGGTAGTATACGGGTCGGGCAAAGTCATCACATTCTATAAGAAGCAGCTGAACATCGAAGAGTTCAACTACAGTCAGGTGAGAAACCGAGGCCAATATTCACCGAAGACCATCAACGTGGTCAACTGCTGGGAGGACCAGTTCGAGATAACGCCGGGCAAGCCTTCGCGGGATTCCGGAAAAGCGTCGTTTCTGGCCCTGAAGCAAGCTTGTGAAGACCTTCGCGACGGACACATCGACGCCCTGGTAACGGCACCTATTGACAAGCACTCCATTCACAGCGAAGAGTTCCCGTTCACGGGTCACACCGGATACATTACACGTTTCTTTGGCGCCGAGCAAAGCCTGATGTTCATGGTGAGCGATGAGTTGAGGGTAGGGATCGTCACCGAACACGTCCCGGTCAAGGATGTCGCTACGTCGATCACAAAGGAAGGCATTGAGGCGAAGCTGCGCATCATGGAGCAAAGCCTGCGTAAAGATTTCGGGATTCAGAAACCCAAAATTGCCGTACTCGGACTCAATCCGCATGCAGGCGATGGCGGTTTGATCGGAACGGAAGACGACCAGATCATCAAGCCCGTGGTCAATGAGCAACGAAACAAGGGAAAACTTGTTTACGGACCGTATCCGGCGGATGGATTCTTCGCCGCTGCTCAATACCGCAAGTTCGACGGGATACTGGCCATGTATCACGATCAGGGCCTGGTGGCTTTCAAGGCGATATCGTTCGAGAACGGCGTAAATTTCACGGCCGGGCTGAAAATCGTCCGGACCTCTCCCGACCATGGCACGGCGTATCAGCTGGCGGGCAAGGGCCAGGCGAGTGAAGTATCGTTTCGGGAAGCGGTTTTTAAAGCCGTTGATATCCTGAAAGTGCGAAATGAGCCGTTTACAGAAAAATAAGGATACTGCTGTTCAGTATTTGCCCCTTCGGCTGCCCGCATGCATGTTCCGTGGATTAATCCTTATATTTGATTTCAAGTATTGGTTGAAATGGATATTGTCACTAAGAAGCAACTGAACATTCTAATCCAACTGGCCGAGGCCGACAAACACTTTGCGAAGATCGAGCGGGAGATGATTTTCAAGATCGCAAGTGACCGCAAATTCCCTGAAAAGGATGTTCAGGAGCTGATCCGGAACCCGGAACCCATTGATTCTCTGGGTGCTCTGTCGCCGGACCAGAAGTTTGAATACCTGATCTCCTGTATCGAGCTGATCTTTGCCGACCAGAATGTTTTTGAAAGCGAGGTCATTTTCTGCAAGAACATCGCCATAAAGCTCGGGTTCAAGAAGGGTGTGATCGACTATTTTATCGAGCATTTTGGCAAAAAAAGCCGTAAAGAGTTCCGGGACGTGGCGCTTACGCAGTTCCTTTAGACCCATTCCAGCGCTGTTTGCCCTAAAAAAGCCGCTTTTACCAGCCAGAAAGGACGGAGCGGTAAAATGTCTGTACCGGCTGGTGCAGATTCTCAGTAAATCTCCTAAATTTGCCGACTAATTTTTTAACCGCCCTGACGGGGTCTGGAAGTGGGTGATTTTCGCGTAAATATCGTTGGCCTGAGCAACAAGCTCCACCAGTTCGAATATGAAGTGGGGGACGCGTTCTTCGGGCGTTACGGAACCGGGGTGGTGTCGAAGGGAAGGTTTCGGGTTGATGTTGCGTTAAACAAACACGAAACTTTTATCGAGGCGGATTTTAGCATCAAGGGAACGGCCACACTGACGTGTGATCGTAGTCTTGAGCCGTTTGATTACCCGATCTGGACGAAGAAGAAGGTGTTGTTCAAGTATGGCGACACCGACGAAGAGATCAGTGATGAGATCGTGATGATCAACCGGGACGCTGTTGCACTTGAACTTGGACAATACATCTACGAGTTCATTGCGCTGGCTGTACCGATGAAGAAGCTCCACCCGAGGTTCGCGGCCGAAGAAACCCTTGATGAGGGAGATGAAGAAGGAAAAATTGTGTATCGTTCCGGAAGTGAGGATCAGTCTGATGACGGCGGTGATGATGACGGAAAGATCGATCCAAGGTGGAACATATTGAAGAAATTAAAATAAACTGTTTGTACTATGCCAAATCCGAAACGTAAAACCTCGAAAACGCGAAGGGATAAAAGAAGAACTCATTATAAGGCAACTGCTAAAGAATTTACTGTTTGTCCTACGACAGGTGAACATCACCTTCCTCACCGCGCCTACTGGCACGAAGGAAAACTTTACTTCAACGGTAAAGTGGTGATGGAAAAAGAAGTGCTTGCCTGAGAAATGATTAAGCTCGCTCTCCGGAACTATGCGTCAGGGAAAGGCATGGCCACTTGGCCAGTGTTGACGAGCGAAAAGTATTTGCAGCTTTCTCACGGAAGCTTTTCTCAATAACATCCATGCCCGATGATGGCCTCATCGGGCATTTCTATTTTGAAAAGGTGCTCAACACCTTCAGCGGCCGAAAAATATTACTATGACAAAGATCAGAGCAGCAATCACAGGTGTGGGTGGATATGTTCCCGACTACATCCTCACCAACAAGGAGCTCGAAACGATGGTGGATACCAGCGATGAATGGATCACCAGCCGTACCGGAATCAAGGAAAGAAGAATTTTGAAGGGCGAAAACAAAGGTGTTTCAGTCCTGGGTATAGAGGCAGTAAAAGATCTGCTAAAGAAAACCAAAACGGATCCAAAGGATATCGACCTGATCGTATTTGCAACTGTGACCGCCGACATGACGTTTCCGGCGACCGCGAATATTGTCGCGACAGCCGTTGGCGCCGTCAACGCATTCAGTTTCGACATGAGCGCGGCGTGCTCCGGTTTTATCTATGCACTTACCACCGGCGCCAGCTTCATCGAGTCGGGCCGGTACAAAAAAGTGATCGTCATTGGCGGCGATAAAATGTCCGCGATCATGGACTACACCGACCGGACCACCTGTATCATCTTCGGTGATGGTGCCGGATGCGTCCTCCTCGAACCCACGACCGAAGAGGTCGGCATCATGGATTCCATTCACAAGAGTGACGGAAGCGGCGAAGCCTACCTGCATATGAAAGCGGGAGGAAGCAGGTTGCCGGCATCCAGCGCAACCGTTGCAGCACGGCAACACTTTGTTTACCAGGAAGGCGCCGCGGTCTTTAAATTTGCGGTGACAAACATGGCCGACGTCGCCGCGCAGATCGCCGAACGTAATCATCTTACACCTGAGAGCATTGCATGGCTCGTCCCGCACCAGGCGAACAAACGAATCATCGACGCCACTGCGAGCCGCGTAGGAATTTCCGAAGATAAGGTGATGATGAACATCGAACGGTACGGCAACACAACTGCAGGAACAATTCCGTTGCTGTTATGGGACTACGAAAAGAAGCTGAAGAAAGGCGACAACCTGATCCTCGCCGCATTCGGGGGAGGATTTACCTGGGGATCGGTTTACGTGAAATGGGCCTACAACGCATGACACCTGCGGTTACCGCTACCGGGAGGGTGAATTGCATATATTGAATTGATTTGTAACTTAACGACCTATTATTTTTATGGCAACAGTATCTGATCTAAGCAAGGGAAACTTCATAAGATACAACGGCGAGGTAATGCAAATTGAAGAATTACAGCACCGCACGCCCGGAAACCTCCGCGCTTTTTATCAAATCAAAATGCGGAACGTCCGGAATGGAAAGATCGCTGAGAACAGATTCCGTCCGGGCGATGAAGTTCAGATCCTAAGAGTAGAGACGAAGGAATATCAGTACCTGTATGCCGATGGCGAAAGTCTCGTGTGCATGGATAATCAGACCTTCGATCAGGTTTATATTGACAAGACTCTTCTCGGCGATTCCGTGAACTACATCAAGGAAGGTGTCACTCTGCTGATCGCATTTGAAGATGGAACAAACCCTATAACGGCGGAAGCACCGTCACACGTTGTACTTGAAGTGGAATACACCGAACCCGGCATCCAGGGCGATACTGCTACACGCACGCTGAAGCCGGCAAAAATGGAAAACGGTGTTGAGATCCGTGTTCCGTTGTTTATCAACACCGGTGAAAAAATAAAAGTAGACACGCGTACCGGTGCCTATGTTGAACGCGTCAAAGAATAACGTACCGACCATGAGCAAAAACCGAGCATCCAAATCGTCTGCGCGAAAGGAAGAAAAACCAGCGCGGGCCACGAGTGCAACACCCCAGCCCGACATGAAAACGTCTGAGATCCGCGACCTGATTGACTTTATTTCCAAAACGGGTCTTAACGAGGTGAACATTGAAACAAAAGAGTTGAAACTTCACGTCAAGCGCGAGCCGGACCAGAAGATCTTCAAGTCCTCTATGATGGCTCCCGTCAGCGGAACACCGCAGGTGATGCCACAGATTGCGGCAAGTCAACCGGTTCAACAAACTTCAGCGACTCCGGCCAAGGCAGAAAAGCCCTCGGAGACAGCGCCCGGAAAGAACGTCGTGGAAATCAAATCGCCGATGATTGGAACATTCTATCGCTCGGCAAACCCTGATTCTCCTGCTTTTGTCTCCGTTGGCGACAAAGTCACGAAAGGACAAACGGTTTGCATTATCGAAGCCATGAAGCTTTTCAATGAGATCGAGTCGGAGTTTAGCGGAACGATCATTAAGGTGATGCTCGAAAACGCAAGCCCTGTCGAATATGACCAGGTGTTGTTCCTGGTTGAACCGGATTAACAAGCGAAATCAGCTGCTACATGTTTAAGAAGATATTAATTGCGAACCGCGGTGAGATAGCTTTGCGCGTAATCCGTACCTGCAAAGAGATGGACATCAAAACGGTCGCGGTCTATTCGACGGCTGACCGCGAAAGCCTTCACGTGCGTTTCGCCGACGAAGCGGTTTGTATCGGCGACGCGCCGAGCAAGGACTCTTACCTCAATATTCCACGAATCATTTCGGCGGCCGAGATCACCAATGCCGACGCGATCCATCCCGGCTACGGCTTTCTGTCGGAGCGGGCAGAGTTCTCGGCTATCTGCCACGAGTACGGCATCAAGTTCATCGGCCCTACGCCCGCCATGATCGAAGCGATGGGCGACAAAGCCACCGCCAAAGAAACGATGAAAAAGGCGGGCGTGCCGACTATACCCGGAAGCGATGGCTTGCTCAGCTCGATCGACGAAGGCATGAAGCTCGCAAAAGAGATCGGATACCCCGTGATCATAAAGGCGACTGCCGGTGGCGGCGGAAAAGGCATGCGAATCATCAATGAGCCTTCTGAATTTAAGAAAGCCTGGGATGACGCGAAACGTGAAGCCGGTGCCGCTTTCGGAAATGACGGACTTTACCTCGAAAAGTTCGTGGAAGAACCGCGCCATATCGAAATTCAGATTGTCGGTGACCAGTATGGCAAAGCCTGTCACCTCTCGGAACGCGATTGCTCGATTCAGCGCCGCCATCAAAAGCTTGTGGAGGAAACCCCCTCTCCTATTCTCAATCAGGAGTTGCGTGAACGCATGGGAGAGGCAGCCATCAAAGGCGCGAAAGCGATTAAGTATGAAGGAGCTGGTACGATCGAGTTTCTCGTCGATAAGCACGGCAACTTCTACTTCATGGAGATGAATACGCGGATCCAGGTGGAGCATCCCATCACAGAGGAGGTGACCGACTACGACCTGATCCGTGAACAGATCAAGGTAGCTGCCGGTGTTCCTATCTCCGGAACAAACTACTACCCGAACCTGTTTGCGATGGAATGCCGCATCAATGCGGAAGATCCTGCCAACGGATTCCGGCCGTCACCCGGGAAGATCCTTAACCTGCATCTTCCGGGAGGACATGGCGTTCGCGTTGACAGTCACGTCTACGCCGGTTATACCATCCCACCCAACTACGATTCGATGATCGCGAAACTGATCGTGAGCGGGCAATCGCGGGAGGATGTTATCACACGGATGAAACGCGCGCTAAGCGAGTTCGTTATCGAAGGAATAAAGACCACGATTCCTTTCCACCTCGCTTTGATGGACAACCCCACATTCCGGAGCGGAAAGTTCACAACGAAATTCCTGGAAACATCATTTGATTTTTCCTCGCTGAAGAACTGATCAAAAAATCTCCCAATAAAAAAAGGATACTTGAAACGGTATCCTTTTTCATTTTCCGGATTCCTGCTTACAAGATCAGGATCAGCAGGATGATGATCAGCAACGCGCCCACGCTAATGTAAACCCCGCCGCTCAACGCTTTCGCTTCCTCGCGCATCTGGCGCACTTCTTTCTTCAAGGCCTTTCTTTCCGCACGCGACATCTTGCTTCTGTCCATTGCCTTAATCTCCTCAATGCGCTTTTGAATGCGTTCGACTTTTTGCTCGGGTGTTTCTTCGGTTAACGCAACGGGTTTCGTTGTAACCGCAAATGCAGGTGAGGCAAGTGCCATCATCGCCACGAGAAACAGTGATTTAATCACCTGATGTGTTTTCATAAGCTGAAATTTTGGTGTGTAGGTACGACCTTAAAAATCTGGTGCCACTGGCACAAAAATCATATCCTCCGGGAGGATCGATTGTCATCGGCAGTCGTTAATTTCGCACATCGCGTTGAGGAATTTGAATGCGCAGTTTATGCAGCTAGCACAGGAAACGCTTTCGGGTTGGGGTAATATTCCTAAATCATCCTGCAAGGTATTTTACGTAAGAAACGCCGCAGACTTGTCGGAACCGATTCCCGGTTGCAGGGTCCTGCCCCGCGGCCTCGGACGCAGCTACGCCGATCAGGCCACCAATGAGGGCGAAGTGGTCCTGAAAATGGAGAAAATGAACCACTTCCTTTCTTTCGATGAAGAACGCGGCATCCTCCGTTGTGAGGCCGGCGTTTCC
>CBKWFZ010000153.1:0-7579 GCA_966673785.1 uncultured bacterium | reverse complement strand
GGCATCTGCAAGGCGAAAGTACATTTGGAACGCCCTGCGGTTTTTCCGGCCCGGCATTCTTTTGAGAAATCGTGTTGACCTACGCATAATTCACTGGAATATGATTCGCAATTATCTCATTGTCGCTTTTCGCAATTTCGGGAAACAAAAATCCTTCACTGCCCTGAACATCTTCGGCCTCTGTGCAGGGATGGTCGCCAGTCTGCTGATTCTGCAGTACGTAAAATATGAACGAAGTTTCGACACTTTTCATACGAAGGCATCGCAGATCTACCGCGTGCAGTATAACGGCTGGCAGAATGGCAAGCTTCGGTTTGAATGCGCCGCGGCAGTGCCCGCTGTCGGGCCTGCGTTGCAAACCAATTTTCCCGAGGTAAAACGATTTACACGGCTGTACCCCGTCAGTGGCGTGATGTCATACGATGGACCGCTGGGCACTGTCTCCTTTCTCGAGGAGAAAATGCAGATTACCGATTCGTCGGTGTTTGAAATATTCGATTTCGAACTTATCAGGGGCAACGCGGCTCATGCACTCACCGGACCTGACAAGGTCGTGATTTCCGAAAGCGCCGCGAGTAAATATTTCGGTGAGGAAGATCCTCTCGGAAAAACAATAAAGTGGAACGGACGAAACAGATTTGAAGTCACCGGTATTTTCCGCGACATACCCGAAAATTCGCACATCAAGTTCGATTTCCTGATTTCGTTTCAAACGTTGAACAATCAATCAAACAACGAGTCGGAAACATCATGGGGCTGGTACGATTTCAATACGTATGTGTTGCTCGAACCGGGAACAGATGTCTCCGCGCTTCAGACCAAATGGGATGACTATGTACGGAATGTGCGCAGTGAGCACTGGAAGAAATACAACTCCTATCAGGAGTTTCTCCTGAAGCCTATGCTTGACATTCACCTTCATGCTAATCTTTTGCAGGAGTCGCAACCCGAGGAGCGCGGAGATGGCGACGCGGTCTATGCGCTCACGTTCATCGCGCTCTTTATCCTGATCATTGCCTGGGTCAATTATATCAACATGGCGACTGCGCGTTCTCTCGACCGGGCTAACGAGGTCGGTGTGCGCAAGGTAATGGGAGCTCAAAAATCGCAGCTGATCAATCAGTTTTTTTCAGAATCGGTTTTGATTAACTTTTTTGCGGTACTGATTGCAATTATGGCAGTACGTCTTCTGTGGCCGGCATTCACCGATCTTTCCGGACGAAAGATTCCGCTCGAATATTTATATCATCGCGACTTCTGGCTTTTGTCTGGTGGTTTGTTCCTCGGTGGCGCGTTCCTGTCTGGTCTTTATCCGGCCTTTATCTTGTCTTCATTTAAACCCGTGTCCGTCCTCAAAGGGAAGGTGATGCGTCTCGCGCAGGGTGGAGCAGTGCGCAAAGGACTCGTTGTGTTTCAGTTTGTGGCATCCGTTGTTCTTATCAGCGGAAGCGTAGTCGTCTACCAGCAGCTTAGCTATATGAGTAACCAGGACCTCGGTGTCGATATTGAACGTACATTGGTAATCAAAGGACCGGGCGTCACCGATTCAACCTTTCTTAACAAGATGGAAGCGTTCAAATCCGAGGCGTTGGCAATCAGCGGCGTCCGTGCGGTGAGCACATCAACAAATGTTCCTGGTGACGAAATATTCTGGGCGAGCGCAATACGCCGTCTTACCGCCGGCCCCGAATCAAATATCTCAGGCTATACCGTCGGGATTGACGAATCGTATATATCATCTTTTGAGTTGAAGCTGGTAGCGGGAAGAAGCTTTGATCATGATCACCCGGACGAAGGAAACAAAATGATTCTGAATCGTGCAATGGCCGAAGCGCTGGATTTCGAATATCCGGAGGAGGCGCTGGGGCAGAAGGTTATTCAGGGCGATACGTTCGAGATCATCGGTGTAATTGAAAACTATCATCAGATGTCGTTGAAGGAGTCAATAGTGCCTCTGGTCTTCCGTTATGCCCCGGAATACGCCCTCTTTCTGGCGTTCAAAATCGAAGAAGGCAGAGATTACGGGTCGTTACTCGCAACACTCGAGGGGCCGTGGAAGACGTTCTTCCCCGGCAATCCCATGGACTACTTTTTTCTTGACCAGTTCTTCAACAGGCAGTATGAAGGGGATAAACGTTTTGGACAAATCTTCGCGATATTCACTGTGCTTGCCATCCTGATCGCGTGTCTCGGTCTGTTTGGCCTCGCTTCATTTATGACAATTCAGCGAACGAAGGAAATCGGCATCCGGAAAGTACTGGGCTCGACGGTTCCCGGGATAGTCATGCTCTTGTCAAGAGGTTTTGTTACGCTTGTTCTAATCGCCAACCTGATTGCCTGGCCTCTCGCATGGTATGTAATGGACTTATGGCTCCAGTCTTTTCCCTACCGGATAACGATCAATCCGATTTTGTTTCTGATCGCGGGATTCGCCGTGGTTCTCATCGCTTTTATTTCCGTGAGCATTCAGACCCTTCGCGCCGCACTGGTGAGCCCTGCGCGGACGCTGAAGTATGAATGATCACACCGGATAAGAGCTCGGATCGCGAATGCTCCGGTTATTTTAAATTTGCCCGCTTTTTTTATATTTGTTGTTGTCAAAACCCTCCCGCACGGCAATACAAATTGTTGTGATCCATCATTTTATCTGAAAAATCCGATAGCAATGGAAGAAATAGCCACCCCGTTAAGTCCGGTTCCTGACGTGATCACGTGCGAGAATTGCAGTGCCACGCACGCATCCGATAAGAAATTTTGTTCAGACTGCAGCTTCCCGATGCAGGGAACAGAGGCGGAAAAGACGAGTTTCCGGCTCACGCTCGGAAGCCGGAAACGTCTGCTGAAGGACGCGGAAGAAAAAATCAAAAGTGCCAGAACAATGATCTACGTTGCGGCAGGTTTATTCTTCGTATCGGGGTTGATCACATACGCTGTTTCCGACGATGTGGGAACCCTTTTAGTGAATTTCGTGATCTGCCTGCTTTATCTCATCCTGGCCGCGTGGAGCTCCCGCAACGCTTTCGGTGCGATCCTTACGGCCTTTACAATCTATATCACTGTACAGGTCGTCAATGCGTTCGTCGATCCCGCGACAATCCTCAGCGGAATAATTCTCAAAGTGATCCTGATTGCCGCATTCGTGAAAGGCATTCGGTCAGCTATCGATGCACGGAATCTGATGCGTGAACTTGAAAAATTCAAGGCGGTCCCGAATGGAAGTTTCTGAGGGAACCGTTGAGTCCATAGCGTGTTGCAGCAAGTGTGAAACCCCGCTGAAAGGCGACGAACGATTTTGTGGCAACTGCGGTAGCGAGATCGGGTCGCTGCTGCCGGAGGCCGCATATCAAACTCCGGACGCGCTCACTCCGGCGATGTTGTATTACTTCGTCACGCTGGTACTTCTCGCCACATACAAGTTTACGCCGATATTCCCCGAAGGCCTGCACGGATCGATTGTGATATCCGCGCTGGACGCAGCAGTTGTTATCGGATTCTGGATTTATCTCTGGCGAACTGTTGAATCAATATTTTCGCTTCGCGGAATACGCGTGGGGATAGTAGCCGCTATCATTGGCGGAACGTTGGTTGCTGCAGCGCTCGTGTCGCTGGTGGCGGATTATATTAACCTGACGGTACTGGAAGATGTGTATTACAGCCCATACCTGTTTGAAGACACGGCGAATCCCTTCCTCTGGACTGTTATTCTCACCTGCGTCTTTCCGGCAGTTATGGAAGAAGTGGCTTTCAGGGGATTCCTCTTTGAAAATATCAAAGCGCTCACGTCGGAGAAGGGCGCTCTGTACGTTACGAGTTTTCTTTTTGGTATCCTTCATCTTTCAGCGATTTCGCTGCTGTGGTTAATTCCGCTTGGCCTCGCATTCGGTTGGCTGCGGATGCGGTTCAATACACTCTGGTACAGCATCATCGCTCACTTCGCCTACAACTTTTTCATTTCGATCATCGAATACTACAGTTTCCAGCAATAGGACTGTGTTTTTGAATTATTCGGTCATTCTCCGGTAATCGGGCAACGTACGAGCGTCTTTCTCCGTATCTATATACTTTCAAGCCAAATTTTATGGAGCAGGACAGGAGATGCGCAGGTAGTGCCACGCAGGGAAGGTTTCTATATTTTGTTTTATTCGCCGGCGCATTGGCATTTACGGGGTGTGAGTCCGGCGATGATCCGGCGGTTACACCAATAACGACGCCAATCCATTACACGCGTGATGGGCGAAGCGTGCACGCATCCGACGTGTCGCCCATGACAGTCGATCTCAATAACGATGGCTACCCGGAATTCACAGTGTTTTTGCAGCTGACAGCAATGGGAGGCGGCGATCGGCTCTATGCCGGGGTGAACCCGATTGGTGTCAGTCAATTGAAATCCAGCCCGCCGGATGAGGACCAATTTCTCAACATGGGCTTCATCATTCCTCACGCCGAAGGTACGATGATAGACGGAAGCCTCGGCGACGCAGAAGCCTGGACGGACGAACACGCCATCCTTGCAATACGGCACACGCCGCCAACCGGAGATGATTGGCATGAGGGGGCCTGGGCCGATGGTACTGAAAAGATTGTGGCTATCCGGCACTTCCTTGGAGACGACACCCATCTCGGATGGTTAAGGTTGCGTTTCGATAAAGCAACCGAAACATTAACCCTCGTTGATTTTGCGTTCACGAAATCTGCCGGAATGAAACTTAAGGCTGGCGCAATCCCCGACGAACGATAACGCGCGTTTTTAGTAAGTTTAGTATCTCAGCGTTCAATTGATGAAATCATTTTTTGCATCATTGTTTGATTATCACAGGCACTTCAATGCAGAAGTGGCACGACAGATAATGGCAAACGAAGCAATAGTGGGCGAGAAGATACCGTTCCTCTTTTCCCACATCGTCAATGCTCATCGCATCTGGAATGCCCGGATTCTGAATGAAGAACCGGGAATCAGCGTAAATGATGTTCGCCCCATGGATGCCAATCTCAGACTTGATGCGGCCAATTGTGATGCGTCTTTGTCGATCCTAAGCAGCTTCGAATTCGACCGAAAGATTACGTACAAAATGCGGGGCCGATCCTGCTCTAATACGGTGGCGGAAATTCTATTTCACATCGTCAATCACACAACGCACCATCGTGGCCAGATCGTTTTCGACTTACGGCAACGTGGTATCGAGCCTGTTATGACTGATTTTATTCTGTACAAACACTGATCATTTGTATCTTACCCCAGTTTTGCAGTTGAATGATGTCCTCAGTCTGTAATTCATGTGATTAAAAAAAACGGGCGATCTTGATTGGTGCCTGTTGAATACTTCCTCGGGACGTTACATCGCGCCCAGCTGTTTCAGAAATTTCTCTGAATTTGCCCTCACGTTAGGTGCAGGATTCATTTCCAGTGCTTTCCTGAAGTTCTTAATCGCATTTTTCTTATCACCCTTCGTGGCATATGCTTCACCAAGGCTGTCGAACGTGTTTGCGCTCTTTGGATGGCGTTCTGTATTTATGGTGAAAATTTCGATTGCTTTGTCCGTTTCACCCTGAGCCAGCAACTGATAACCGTACTGATTTATCTCGGCCTCTGTTGCTGTAGTCATGGCATCTTTCATGAGCTTGTCAGCGTCCGCGCTCTTTCCGGTATTTTTAAGTAAGCCGGCCTTTATCTGAAGCGCCTGGAAGCTTCGGTTTTGGTTTAGCGCCTGATCGATCCATTTAAGCGCCTGTTGTTCGTTCACTTTATTTACAAGCGCATAGTTTGCAGCGCTGATCGGACCGGCCGCAGTAAATCCTGCAGGTCCCTTCAGCTCCTCCGTCGCATTTGCCATTACGATATGGTCGACGTCAAATTGAATGTTGACCGGAAATTGTTTTCTTTCCCAGTTCAATACAAGTTCACCACCGTTCTTCGACAGGTTTACGAATTCATAAGTAAGCAGCTCGGTCATTGCATGATCGCGGATCTTGATTGCGCTCTTCATCTGATCATTCTTTGGATCATAGAAGTAGTGCCCCCATGACCGGTTATCCCGCGAAAGGATCACTTCACCGCTGTTGTCCTCGTTGATCACGAAGAACAGCCCGTATTTTCCGGCAGGCACATGCTGGCCTTCAACCTTTGCATCGTGTGAGAATTCGATCGTCGTGTTCTCGTTTGCTCCGGCACGCCATGGCGACGGATTTCCAAGACCGAATCCTTCAACGTTATATCCGAACGGAACAAGTTTCCCCCAAATCTCGCGGCCATTCACCTTCGGCCGTGAGTAAGTGACTGTGACTGTCGATATGCCTATTGTCTGCGTTACGGCCGCCGCCGGACTCGGTGTCCTGGGCAACGTGATCTGTGAGAAGACTGGCGCCGATATGGCAACACACGTAATCGCGATAGCGACTTTTAAGAGGGTCGTTTTCATAGCCTGATCAGTTTGGATGGTTAGTGTTCAAAAGTAGAGCCGGCGTATAAGGTACCCGACCAGGCTTTAATCATCAATGTTGTTGTGATGAACGTCCCTTGATTGTGACCGGTGGGATGATGCGGACGAAAGACGAGAACTTCATATTACCAGGCATCATTTCCGCATGCTGCTCATCCTCCAACATGGGTTACCGGAAGCAAACCCGGATGATTGGCGCTACGGAATTCCGCCAGATGAAAATTTGATGCCAGCTATTTCAGGCATTGATAGCACCGCAGTAATGCAATCAGCGCTGTGTATGCCGCTGATTTCTGCATCGCCTTGACAGGCACGCACTTTTCTAAGGGAGTAACCTAAAACGATATGGCAAAGTATTCGAAGAAAGCTGGCAAGAGCGTAAAGAAGGCCATGCACAAAAAGAAAAAAGGGACACTAAAAACCGGAACGGGCAAGAAGGTCACAAGTCGTAAGCAGGCGATTGCGATCGGCCTTTCGGAAGCGCGGAAAAAGGGCGCGAAGGTGCCTGCGAAGCGCAGCCGAAAGACGAGTTCCGCGGGCAGTGGCTCAAAAAAACGTTCAACACGCGCCAGGTCATCCAAGTCCTGACTATTTCCGGAAGTACACGGCCCGCGCATTGAGGGAAGCGACTCGCGACGATACGTCAGCCGGAAGTGATTCCAGAAGGACGTCATACCTTTCCATCGTTCCACGCAGCCCGTGCTCAAAGTGGCCGGTGGCGTCACTTCCGATCATAAACCGGTCAGGAAACCGTATGATAAGGTCACGCCAGCGCTGCTGCGGATTTCCGTTTCCATCCAGGACGTAATTGTCGTAAACTTTCCAGCTCAGATCGATCGAGAGGTTCGGATAATGAGTAATAAGTTTTTCCAGCTCGGCCACATAACCATCGGCGGCATCGGTTCTGGAAGAGACGCCGGCGTGCGCCCAGATGAACTTCAGATCAGGGTTGTCGTTTAGCGTATCCGTTACCTCCTTCAGGTAGACGGGCTCGTCGTGGTATCCCACCGACTGGGCATTGTGGTGCACGAGTATGGGGAGATCGTTCTTACGGCAAAAGGCATACACCCCGTCCATGCACGGGTGGTTGATCCGGGGGAGCTCACCCGTTGTGTGCAGGCTTAGTTCATCATGCCGGAGGA
>CBKWFZ010000152.1:0-7593 GCA_966673785.1 uncultured bacterium | reverse complement strand
ATTGGTGATATCGCGCGTCGACGTCGATTTTGTGATCTCCTTTCTGAAAATTGCTTCCAGTGAAAACTTCTCAAGCATCTGATCCAGTGATTGAATTTCGAGCGAGGTGATGTTCGCGACATCGGGATGAAGGAGTTTTTTTTCCTCGGGTTTTACCGCGAAAGGCTTTGGTGTACGCTTTGCATCCGACAAGTGGGCCAGCAGACTGAGCACGAAGCCCGGGCGTTCCTCAAATTCGTCACTGATCTTGTCGAAAAGAAAATAGATGCCCTGGAGGCCCTCCTTTGGTTTTTGCTGCAGTTCAACACAGCGGTTAAGGCACCATATCCGGAAGTAGTACATCAGGATATCTTCCTTCTGGGGAAAGTACTTGAAGAGCGTTACTTTGGATATCCTGACCTTTTCGCAGATATCGTCGACGTACAGATCATCAAATGACTTCCTGCCAACCAGCTTGAGTGTGTTGTCAAGGACCTGGATCTTTAGCCGCGCTGCCTTTTCTTTCCGGAGGCTCATCTCTTTGTTTTAATTGTTTACCCGTGGCTTATTCCTTCCCCTGGTTAACTTTTCCAAACAGAGGCGGAATTAATACTTTTGCCACGACATTACCAATACACGGAAAGATGAAGCGCTTTATTCCGCTTTTACTCGCCTTGACACTGGCTGCCTGTAAATCGGACCACCTCACGATCAAAGAGTCACAGCCGGTTGTCGCTGATTCGGCCATGGTCGTATCTGCACATCCATTGGCGAGCAAAGTGGGCGTTACCATATTGCAGCGCGGGGGAAACGCCGTTGATGCGGCCGTCGCCATACAGTTTGCTCTTGCGGTTGTACACCCGGCGGCCGGAAACCTGGGCGGAGGCGGTTTCCTGGTTTACCGGGAAGCTGATGGAGACGTTTATTCCCTTGATTACCGCGAAAAAGCTCCCGGTGGCTCCGAAACGAACATGTTTTTGGATGACACACTGGCGGTCATTCCGGGCTTGAGCGAATCAAGCCACCTTTCAAGCGGCGTCCCGGGCAGCGTAGCCGGTCTTTGGGAGTCGCACCGGCGATTCGGCAGCCTTCCCTGGGAGGATCTGGTCGAGCCGGCTATTACATTGGCTGCCGACGGTTTTACGTTAACTGCCCGCGAGGCGGAAGGCCTGCGTTACATTCAGGATGACCTCCGGGCAAATAATACGGTTCTGCCCGCCTATCTGGGAACGTGGCAGGAAGGCGACCGGCTCGTTTTGAAGGACCTTGCAGCAACGTTGGAACGCATCCGCGATAAGGGTCGGGAAGGATTCTATTCAGGCGAAACGGCGGATCTGATCGTTGCGGAAATGCAACGCGGGAGCGGACTGATCTCGCATGACGACTTAAGAAACTATAAGACGGTCTGGCGTGAGCCCATTAAAGGCGATTACAAGGGATATACCGTTATATCGATGCCGCCGCCGTCCAGCGGTGGCGTTGCATTGCTGCAATTGCTCAAGAGCGTTGAACCTTATCCTATTCGTCAATGGGGTCACAACGCCGCTGCAACGATACATCTATACACGGAAGCTGAGCGACGCGTGTACGCGGATCGCGCTGCGCATCTCGGGGATCCGGATTTCTTTGATGTCCCGCTTGAAGAATTGCTCAACGACGACTACATTCTTGATCGGATGAGCTCATTCAGCGAAGATCGCGCCACCTCAAGCGCGACGTTGCAGGAAGGGACATTCTCCATTCATGAATCGGAGCAAACCACGCACCTTTCCGTTGTGGACGCAAAGGGAAATGCCGTCGCGGTTACTACCACCCTTAACGACAGCTACGGTAACCGCATCGTCGTTGGTGGCGCAGGGTTCCTTCTCAATAATGAAATGGACGACTTCAGCATCAAGCCGGGACATCCGAATATGTACGGGGCCATAGGCGGCGAAGCCAACAAGATCATGCCGGGAAAACGGATGCTGAGTTCGATGACGCCGACAATCCTGGAGCGCAATGGCAAGCTGTTTATGGTTGTCGGTACTCCCGGTGGCACGACGATCATTACGTCAGTGTTCCAGACCATTCTGAACGTCATCGAATTTGATATGAATATGCAGCAAGCTGTGTCCGCGGGGCGGGTACATGCGCAGTGGCTTCCGGATGAGATCCAGCCCGAAAGCGAGGCTCTGCGCGATGAGGATGTAAAGGCGCTTCGGGAAAAGGGGCATCGCATTGTCTTTCGCGAGCCCTACGGCCGTGTTGATGCCATTCGTGTGCGGGCTGACGGAAAGCTTGAAGGTGGCGCCGACCCGCGGGGCGATGATACCGCATCAGGCTACTGATGCCTGCGAGGCTGTCTCGGTAAGCCCCGGACTGAACCGATTGGGAATCTCGATGTTGAATGTTGTACCTGTCCCGAGCACCGATTCTGTTGATATGCGTCCACCCAGCTTTTCAATGGTCTCCTTTACGATGTAAAGGCCAAGCCCCGCCCCTTCGCTCTTTTCGGTCGCGCGAAAAAACATGTCAAATATCCGCTTTACAAGATCAGGCGAAATCCCTATTCCATTGTCGGAAAAACGGATACTCGCATAACGACTTGTAACCTTCGCATCAACCTTGATAAACTGGTTTTCCTTTCTCACATCTCGGTACTTGATCGCGTTCGAGATGAGGTTATTGAGCACAACGGAGACCCTGTTGGGATCGGAATAAAGGGGAGCCTCTTCCGAAACTTCGATCATTTTTTGAATCTGTTCACTTCCGTCATGATATCGCAATCGCTCAAATCCGTCTTCCAGCACTTTGGCGAGATCGACCTTATCGGTCCTTATTTCAGATCGCGCGTTCCGGGAATAATCAAGGATCTCCTTCAGTGTATCATCAAGCTTGTGAATACTGTGCTCCATCATCGAAAAATAACTTAGCAGTACCGTGGTGTCTTGTCCCGCTCTTTCCACCTCGATATATGCCAGCCGGAGCAATCCCAGCACAGACATCAGCGGCGCCCTGAGATTGTGCGAAACGCTGTATACAAAACTATCCAGCTCCTGGTTTATCTTAACCAACTCTTCGTTTTGTCTCCTGAGCGTCAGTTCAGCCGTTTTACGTTTTAGTTCAATGTTACGCTGACGTAACGCATTCACGATTGCCGACGGCAACCGCACCAGATTTGACTTCAGGACATAATCATCGGCGCCCTGCTTGAGACAAGAGACCGCGAATTCTTCGGATACCGTACCTGTAACAAGTATGAAAGGAATGTTGAGTGCGTTCTTCCGGCAGATGGATAATGCTTCAACAGAATTGAATTGCGGAAGCGCGTGATCCGAGAGAATCACATCCGGCAAAAATTCTTCCAGCGCCTTTATGTATTCCTCTTTGGTGTCAACGGTGAAGCTATCGAAGTGAATTCCCTCCTTCCGGAGTACGTGCTCTATCAGCCCGATATCTTCGGGCACATCTTCAAGCATCAGTATTTTTAACGCTCTTTCCATAGCCGGTTGATTACTTTAAGCAGGCGGCTCGCTTAACATCAGGTGAATGACGTGAATGGTCTACCAAATTTTTTCAAAGTCTACAGCTCTGCAATGTATTTGCCTATAATCGTTAATACCACCCCGCACTGCCAGGTATCTCCCCCGGAAGCCATTAATGCGATAACCGGAAATATTCTCCGATGAAGGCCATCTACGGCATGTGAATCACTCCAACTTAGTCGCTACAGGCCCTCAATGTCCGGTTACCTGATTCGCCTGGTATCGGAGAATAAATTTTAATGCCTCTCGCCGTACCGGAAGAATAAAACTGATAACTGGAACTATATTGTTGTGAACCGGCTGATATCAGGTACGTGGCCGGCACGGTTCCTCTTGTCGGGGATTTCCACAACGACGTACCCCAACCTTTATTATTTTCCGGGATTGGGCAGCGCAAAATAGAACGTCGCGCCGATTCCGGGCTCTCCGTTCGCTCATACCCGGCCTCCGTGTCGTGATACGATACGGTGTACGATGGCCAATCCCACACCCGTTCCTTCAAAATCATTCTGCCTGTGGAGACGTTGGAACACACCAAACAATTTGTGCGCATATTGCATATCGAATCCGGTTCCGTTATCACGCACAGCGAAGACAACCTCTTCCGCGTCAGCTTCGGCAGAAATCTCAATTATGGCGACGTCCTTTTTCCGGGTATATTTCAACGCGTTGGAAATCAGATTCACCCACACCTGCCGGAGCAAATTCGGATCACCATAGCAAGGTTCGAGGTTGCCAACCCGGATATCCAACGCTCTACCCTGTTCAAGTGCAACCAGCTCCGAAATCACCGACCTTACCAGGAACTCGGTCTGGATCACTGTTCTCGCAATTTCCTTACGGCCGACGCGCGAAAAATCGAGCAGATCATCGATGAGGCGCGCCATCCGCCGGGCGTTGTTCACAACCACCTGCAACACACGTTTTCCTTCATCATCGAGTTTCGCTGCGTAATCTTCAAGAAGTATCTGCGTATAGCCGTCAATGGAACGCAACGGCGCGCGAAGGTCATGGGACACGGAGTAGGAAAAAGACTCCAGGTCGTGATTCAATTGCTCGATGCGTTGCAATGCCTTTTTTTGTTCTGTGTAGTCCATCACAGTGGAGCGGCTCTTCAGAAACTTTTTGTTCTCATCGAAAATCGCGATCTCATTTACAAGCACCGGAAAACTTGTGCCGTCCTTCCTCACCACCACGAACTCCTCATCACGAATGACACCCTGTTCCTTGAAACGCGCGAAAGTGGTTTTGAACTTTTCAAGATAATCGGGATGGATCAGTTGCTGAAACGGTACCCGGTTAACAATCTCATCGCGGCTGTACCGGAGCCACTCAAGCCAGGTATTATTCATCTCGACAACGTTACCATGTTCGTCGAGCGAATGATAGCCGCAAGGCGCGTTGTTGTACACGTCCTGAATGCGGGCGGAAGCGAGCCGAAGGGAGTTCTCGGCCTTCGTTCTTGCACGGATGTTCACGTATATAAAATAGAAAAGCAACACCAGGATGACGCCGATCGTAAAGACCATACCGGCGAAATAGACATTGAAGCGTTCCATTCGTTGTTCCATAATCGCCGTCCTTTCCTCCAGCAATCGGTTCTCCTCATCCTGAACGATCCTGATGATCTTCCTGATATTGTCCGTCAGCTTTTTTCCGGTGAGTGTGGCGTTCAGTTCCGTCGCCGCGCCAGCGCCGTCGCTTCGTTGTTTTTCGATCGCGCGCATGGTAAACGCGATCTTTCTTTCGACGAGCCGCTCGAGTTCTATCATCCGCTCCTGTTGGGCAGGGTTGTCAACGGTGAGCGTCTTCAGCGTTGCTGTATGGGAAACCAGCTGCTTTGACGCGTGGTAGGTTGGTTCGAGAAACTCTTCGATTCCCGTTAAGGCAAACCCGCGCTGACCTGCTTCGAGGTCGATCGTCAACGCCAGCACCTCTTCCGAGTGATACTTGACATTGTTTGCATGCAAAACCCAATGGGTTGCGTTTTCCGAGATCCTGGTATTCCGGTAAGAAGTGACTCCCAGCCAGGAGATGATGGCAATGGTTGTAACAAAACCAATCAGGATAATGCGCAGAAAGTACGATTTCATGCAGGCGGTTTTTACTTCATTCCATTACCAGACGATGCGGTCTCTATAAACATAGATAATGCATGGAACATAAAAAAACCGCTCCAACGAATTCGTTATGCGCTGAAGGAAACCGGAATAGTCATCCGGTTAGTTGTCAGTTCTTCTTAATGGTGAATTCCACCCGACGATTGAGCTTGCGGGTTTCTTCAGAATCATTGCTGGCGATCGGCTTGTTGCCACCGTAACCTTTTCCGGAGATCCTCTTCTTATCGATACCCTTAGAAATCAGGTATTCTTTCACCCGGTCAACGCGGCCCTGAGACAGCTTCACATTCTGCGCAGGTATTCCGCGGTTATCGGTATGACCGGAAAGCTCTATGCGCACCGACGGATTCGTCTTCAGAAACGACACAACAAGATCAAGCTCGGCAAACGATTCGGGAAGCAGGATAGTCTTACTTTGTTCGAAGAGCACATCCTTCAGGTTTACAGTTGTTCCGACCTCGATCGGCTGCAACTGGAAATTCATTTCAAGATCTTTCATCTCGAACGTCTGCACATCAAGTTTCTCGAGCGTGCTGATAAATCCCGATGCTTCTATGCGTAACTTATATTGGGCGATCGTGTTGATATCCACCGCGTAGCCACTCTGGTCGGCGCGTACAACGGTTGGACTGCCATTGGGGTTACCCTGCGGTTCAAACGTGATCACGGCCGGGATCGATTCTCCGCTCCTGGCATTAAACACCTTGCCATAAATCTGAACCGAATGTTTATCGTCGGCAGGAATGGTCTCGCGAACAACGGGCGATGCCTCGTCGCTGCGGGCCAGCAACGTACTGTCGGGAGTAAACGGATTCTCCGGCGTGTGCATCCGCAGATCACCGTAGCCGTCACTGTTCTTTGTACTGGTGAAGATGGAATATCCGGCATTAGGGTATTCACGATAATAAAGGTCGCGTCCTTCCGTATTGATGCCTTCAAGGTTTACGGGTTCGCTCCAGCTTGTCCAGTCATCATTGAGTCTGGTAGCGGCAAAGACATCAAAGCTGCCTGCGCCTTTGCGTCCATTGGTCGAGAAGTAAAGCGTTTTACCATCCGTGCTCAGCGACGGCGTGATCTCCTGGAACTGGGTGTTGATGCCGCTCCCGAGATTCCGGGGTTGCGACCATTTTCCGTCCGGCTTGCGTTCGCAGACGTAAAGATCCTCGACACCATAGGATCCGTAAGTTTCCGCCGAGAAGACAAAGTACGCAAGGTCGGCTGTCAGGTAGCCGGACACGATGTTCGATTTGTTCTGGTAGTAAGGAATGGCAATGTTTTCAGGCTGAGACCATCCGTTGCCGCGTCTTCGCGCCACGGCGATGCCCTGGGTGCGGGCCGGCTGTCCGGAATTGTCATAATGTGAGAGCAGATAAAGCTCCCGACCGTCGGGTGAAAAGCCCGCAACACCATTGAATGCACTGTTATTCAGCAAGTTTCCCCCGTGAACGGGCTGTGACCACGCATTTCCTTCGCGGCTGCAGAACCAGATATCGCCGGGATCTCTCCTTCCGCCCATGTTGGCAGGATGGTTGGCAATTGTAAAGAACATCTGATTCCCGTCCGGGCTCAGCACTGGATTCAGTTCGTCGAACGCAGAATTAAGGCGCGAAAAAGGGTTCGAAGAAGATGGTTGCGCGGACAGATTTTGTGCAAACAGTAGTACTACAGCGACGATCGTAAGCTTCACATTCATGAATTTCAAAACAACTCCCAAATATATTTTTCCCTGGCGACACTTAATAGCGCAGGACTGTTCAAACACCGCTTACCCAGGGATTCTTTTTTATGAAGAATCGCCATGGCAGCAACGCATCCTTGCCGGCATAATCTATGCCAATACGGGGGCTTCTTCCGATTGAAGACGCACGCACATTAAAATCGCCTTCCTCAATCCAAATATCGCGACCCGTAAGATTCTTTCCATTCAGTTTTCTGTCAATGCCTAAGGCTTTGGTCAGTTTACCGGG
>CBKWFZ010000151.1:0-7619 GCA_966673785.1 uncultured bacterium | reverse complement strand
GCCTTTGTTTCAATAAAAAAGCAAAAATCATTTCAGGATGTTCCCGCGACTCCTATATTTTCCGCAAATGTGAAGGTTAAAGATGGCACTAATAAAATCGGTACGGGGAATAGCACCCAAGTTTGGCGAGAACTGTTTTCTGGCAGACAACGCCACCGTTGTAGGAGAGGTGATTATGGGCGACAACTGCACGGTATGGTTCAACGCAGTGGTCAGGGGCGATGTCCACTCCATCACGATAGGAAACAACACGAATATTCAGGATGGGGCAATAGTTCATTGCACCTATCAGAAAGCGAAGACCGTGATCGGCAACAATGTATCCGTCGCGCACAATGCTATCGTACACGGGTGCACCATCGGTGATAACGTGCTGGTCGGAATGGGGGCGATCGTAATGGATAACGCAGTGGTTGGCGAAAACAGCGTCATTGCTGCCGGTGCGGTTGTGCTGGCGGGTACCGTGATTGAACCGGGAAGTATCTACGCCGGAATGCCGGCGAAGAAGATTAAGGATATTACGGACGAAATGAAGGACGTTATTCTGCGCACCGCAAGAAATTACCCCATGTACGCCGAGTGGTTCAAATAAAATTTTTGAACAGGTCGGTTGTTTATTTATTTGCCGTCATTCGGAAAATTGGCTGAATAATTTGAATATTCACGCCCGATTCTTAAACTCGTATATGCAGGTTTTTCAAAATGATGGCTTTGACCCGAAGGTAATTCAGGAGTACCGCGAACGAATGACGCAAAACGGAACCGCGTACCTGATGGACGAGTCCGACGATAATACGGATGAATACGCTCATTTTTACTTCATCGGACTTTACGAAGGCAAGGAAGTGATTTACGATGCGGTAATCTACACGCTTCGCCTTCAGCACGAGAGTGAGATGTATGAGATCGCAGAGCACAGGGCAGCCCAGCATTTTCCGCAATACAAAAAGATTTCTTACGATGAGGACGAAAACGGAAACATGGAAGCCCTTGATCCGCTTGAAGAAGAGATCGGCCTGTTCATGGCCGAAGTGATCATGGAACTGGAAGAAGAGGAAGCGGTAAAAGTGAAGGAACACGTGGACATGGATCCAAACGCAGAATTCGGCATTAGCCTTGACATCGGATTGCATCGCGAAAAAATCAACGCCCGCGATATTGAGAAATTTGTCCGCGATTTCAACGAGGACAGCATTAACCTGGATGAAACTATGTATTCTTTCCAGATCCAGGACGAAGAAATCGAATAGGATGCTGGCAGTCCCGCTTGCAGAATTCCGGCAGGAGGCTGTCGGGATTTCTCGAAGCCTGTTATATTTGCGGCCTAATCGAACTTAAGAATGAAGAATTTGTCTCTGGTCCTGAACATTGTATTGCTGGTGGCAGTCGGTGTATTGTATTATTTGCATTTCTCGGGCCCCAAGCCGGCCGAAGCGGCAACGGAAAGTGAAGCCGCTGGCGACCTGCAGATCGCATATATCAACACGGATAGCGTTTTGAAGTACTATGACTATCTGAAGGTGTCACGTGAGGAGCTCGAATCCAAGACACAGAAAATGGAACAGGATCTGCGTAACAGGGCACAGGGCCTGCAGAACGAAATCACAGCATACCAGCGCAATGTAAATAACATGACCCTCGGACAGGTGAAGGCCACGGAAGAGGACCTTGCAAAGAAACAGCAGAATTTCCAGCTGTATCAGCAAAGCCTCAGCCAGCAGGTGATGCAGGAAGAAGCAAAAGTGCAAAAGGCGCTTTATGACCGGATTACGGCATTCCTGGACAAGTATGGCAAGGAGAAAGGCCTCCAGGTGGTGTTGAAGTATGATCCCACCAGCGACGTGCTCCACGTAAACAAAGGGCTTGACATTTCACAGGAGGTTATCAACGGCCTGAACGACGAGTACAAAGTCGAAAAGGGTGGTGCTAAAACAGACAGTACCGCTGCGAAAAAGCCGTAAACCTTACGTTTGCTGATATTCCAGATCCATGAACCGGCCCTCAGAAAGCCGGTTTTTGTTTTATCTTTGGTTCCATGGTAACTCGGTTCATCAAGTCCCTGTCAGCGCGAAGCCAGGAGCAGAAGCAGATCGTGCTGATGTTGTGTACGGGATTCTTCATGGGCGTTTTTATCGCCACCTATCAGGTTACGGCGGACTCCATGTTCCTGAACCGTATGGGGGACCAGCTCGACAAAGCCTTTCTCGTCGCGGGGGGACTGGGTATGCTGTCGACGGCAGCCTTTTCATTCTTCCAGAACCGCGTCAATTTCACTTCCGTTGCGCGCTTTACGATCGTCCTCATTCTCGGCTTTACGCTTTCGGCATACTGGCTGCTGATGTACGGCGACGACAAGCTCCACGACTATTTTGTTTTTGCATTGTACGCGATGACCGGACCAATGACGGCGGTGCTGCTGCTCAGCTTCTGGGGTATCTTTGGTCGCCTTTTTAACTTTCGCCAGTCGAAACGCATCATTGGATGGATCGATACCGGCCAGTTGATCGCGGCGATCCTCGCCACGCTGGTAGCGATACCGTTAACTAACCGCGTTATCGGCAATACCGCAAATTATCTGCTCGTCTGTGCGATAAGCATCACGATTGTCGCGATCCTGCTTTTCGTAATCGCATCGACGTTCACGCTTTCGAAAAACGATCCGCGGGAATTTGGATCCGTTGTACGGAAACAAACCAGCTGGCGGCGATTGCTGCGCGATCCGTACGTCATGCTGCTGTCCGTGTTCCTTCTGGTTTCCATGGTTATCTATGTCCTCAGCCAGTATTCCTTCCAGCAACTGGTCAAGGAACAATACCCGGATGAACGCGATCTGACAAACTTCAACTCATTTTTCACCGGTGCGGTGTATGGAATAAGTCTCATCATGCAGACTTTTATCAATCACCGGATCATCAATAATTACGGTCTGCGTATTACCCTCTTCATGCTACCCGTGATCGTCTCCGTTTTCTCGATCGGATCTATTCTTACCGGCGGGATATTTGGCTTCGACAAACAAATGGCGCCCACGGGTTTTATCTATTTCTTTCTGTTCGTCTCACTGAACCGATTATTGAACTGGTCGCTTCGGGATTCCGTCGAGAACCCGGTTTTTAAGCTTTTCTTTATACCGCTTGAGAACAAGCTCCGGTTTAACATTCAGTCCAAAATTGAAGGGGTAGTTAATGAAACCGCGCGTTTTGTGGCGGGCTGTCTGATCTTCGGCCTGGCATTCCTGCCCTTTTTTAACCTGATCCACGTCTCCATTGTAATCGTAATTCTCGCCGGAGCCTACTTCCTCGTGGTCAACAAAATGTACAGTGGCTATCGGAACAAGATCCGGCTTAAGCTCGAAAGCGCCGATGTCCAGCAGGAAAAGCTTGAAAAAGGATTTACGAGGATCACGAACAAGCTTGAAGAACAGCTAACGCATCCGGACGCAACAAAGGCGGTATTTTCATTCAAGTTGCTGGAAAAGATAAACGCGACCCGCGTTCCTTCATGGCTCAATACGTTGCTGAGGAACAACGACGAGGCAACACGATATTACGCGAATGAAAAGGTGAACGAGCTAAAGGGGCTTTCAGTTTCCGACCGGTATGTAATCCGTGTAAGCCATGACAAGGGCGCGGTTCACGGAAAGAATGTTCTTAGCTCTGTCGATCTCCGGCAATTGCTGGAGAATGGCGGCGAAATTTCTAAAGCCCGGATCCGTTACCTGGCCCGGTCGTCCGACCCGGAAGAACGCCATTATGCGGCAGAACTGCTTCAACACGCGTCGACCGATGAAAATACACCTTTCCTGATCGAGTTGCTGAATGACGGTGATCCGACGGTAAGGAGCACGGCAATCAATACAGCCGTGAAGAAGGTCACGCCGGAGGTTATCAATGCCGTGATCGAAAACCTCAACAATCCCTTGTTCAGCAATCAGGCGATGAATACACTGCTGCGAATGGGTCAGGACACGTTGACAAATCTCGACGCTGCTTTTTACAGGAGTGGCCAATCGACGAATACAAAGCTGAAACTCGTACAGGTCATCGGCCGGATTGGCGGACAAAAGGCGCGGGAAGTTCTCTGGAACAAAATGGATTATCCGAATAAGGTGATCGTGTCGCAGGTGCTGCTTTCGCTGGGAGAATGCGGATTCAAGGCTGGCGTCTCGCAGATCACGCGAATCAAATATGCGATTGAATCGGATATCGCGGATATCAGCTGGAACCTGAGCGCTCTGCACGAAGTCGGGGATGAAGGCTTTGCGGAGGACATAAAAAAATCACTGCGTGATGAAATCCAGCACGACATCGAGCACATCTATATGCTGCTGACGATGTTGTACGATACGCGTTCAATACAACTGGTGAAGGAGAACATCGACAGTGGCACGACCGAGGGTATTACGTATGCCATTGAATTGCTCGATGTCTTCCTTTCCGAACAGTTGAAACAACGGGTCATTCCGCTGCTTGATGACCTCACTGATAGCGAACGGATCAGCCGCCTCGAATATTTTTATCCAAGGATCAAGCTGGATTCGCGTCTCGTATTGAAGTTTCTGATCAACCGCGATTTCACGCAATCAAACCGCTGGACAAAAGCCTGCGTGATCTTTCAGATCGGAATACTCCGGATTGAAGACTTCAAGCTTGATCTTATTGCGCAGTTGTTCAATCCGGATCCGCTGCTATATGAGGTTGCGGCGTGGGCGCTGCACCAGGTAAACCCGCGTGAGTATCAGATAAACGCCGTGCGACTTGGCGAAGCCAGAAAGCGTGAGCTTGACCACCTGATCCTGGAGGCACGGAAGATGATGCGATTTGAAAAGGTTCTGTTCTTTCAGAAGATCGGGGTTTTTCAGGAAGTTTCAGGGGTTACGCTCGCCGCGCTTGCTGAAATCAGCGAGGAGATCCGGATCCGGGAGGCTGCGGTACTTACACTTGACGAAAAAGGAAACAATAACTTTTATGTTCTTGTTAACGGTGTTGTGGACTATTACAATAAGGGGGAGGTTGTGCGGCAGTTCAATGAGGGCCAGTTTATAGGGGAGATGCCGGGTCTGCCCAACTTCGTGAATACCAACCTGCTCATCGCACGTTCGGACGCCACGATTATCCGGTTCCATAAGGATCAGTTTTATGAATTGTTATCGGACAACGTACAGTTAGCCGACCAGGTTTTGGAGTCCATTTAAGCTAACGTTCAACGAATGACCAAAGGAAAACGGGCCTTCATGTACCTTGCAGCCGTCTTTTTGGTTTTGCTGCTTTATGCGAGTTACGATATCGGTTCAAGGACAACATTTCCAGGAAGAAAAGGGCATTTACGAAACGATCTGGAAAACAGATTGAGAGAAGATCGACCGGCCGGTGGCGTCGCCGTTGACACAGTTTCAGCCGACTCGGCCGCCCAAACCGGCGATTAGATAAAAAAATAAAGGAAAATTCTCGCAAACGGTTGTATTACGAAATCTTTATTTTATATTTGAAACAGATTAAAGCCAACTATAGACATGACAATCCCCCTTAGTCGAGTACTTCGGGGGATTTTCATTTTCAAGGGGGATGTAAATTAACCGTCAAAATTAACGGCTCATCCGAAGCCGCATTCGTTAGACGATACATTGTTTGTGGATTTCACGACCAGGTTTACCTTAGTGTTAAGATTAAAGCCAACTATAGACAGTGATTGTCCCCCGGGATCAAGGATTCCGGGGGATTTTCATTTTTAGCCAATTCCAGCACTTTTGAAGCCCTTTTCTGCCTTACCTCTTGGCAAAACACCGTTCGGTTGCTTACTTTTAAGTGCAGAGAATTTTTTCCTGAATGAAGTATTTCGCGCTACTGCTCATTTTTTGTGCGACGGTTCAGGCTTCGGCACAGCACAAGTACGGGGTTGAAACATCCCGCCTCACCTTTTTTTCCGACGGGGCGATAGAGGATATTCGTGCCGTCAATACCCGGGTAACAAGCATTTTCGATGGTTCAAGGGGTGATATCGCCATGCTGGTAAGAATCAAAGACTTCCAGTTCGACAAGAAGCTGATGCAGGTTCACTTCAATGAGAAATTCATGGAGTCGGAAAAATATCCGAAATCGACCTTCATCGGAAACATCTCCGGGTTCGACCTGGGGAAAGGTGGCCTTCAACGGGTTGTAGCCGCGGGCAAATTGCTAATTCATGGTGTTACCCGTGAGGTCGAGGTTCCCGGTACGCTGGAACTGAAGGGCAACGTGCTTCACCTGAAAACAAAATTCAAGGTCAGGCTTGCTGACTTCAACATCACGATACCTCAAATCGTGTGGCAGAACATCGCCGAAGAAGTTGAACTTGATCTCAACCTCACATTCTCGCAGCTTTAACTCATGCGCAGCGCTTTTTTAACATATACCGCCAACCCTATGCGATCGATAGTATTGCTGATATGCCTTTCCGTAACGACAACCTGGGCCCAGGACAGTCTTTTGCTTGAGCTTGAAAAAAGGAACCCGGATGAGCAGTCCGTCACGTTTGCAACGTTCAAGGGCACGCGGATTGTAAATGGGCATTCTGTGGAGACCAAGCCGGGAAAAACGCTTGAGTTCATATTTTCCCACCGCTTTGGCGCGATTAATACCGGGTGGTATGAGATGTTCGGTCTCGATCAGGCGTTCGTCCGCATCGGCCTTGATTACGGCTTTACCGACCGCCTTTCGATGAGCCTTGGGAGAAACTCAATCAATAAGACTGTAGACTGGTATGCCAAGTTCAAGGCACTCGAACAGAAATCAGGGAATGTTAATATTCCGGTCACTGCAACGCTTCTGGCAGGCGCCGCATTCCGGCTCGAGCCCCGCAGAAACGCCGATGTGTCTCCGACTTTCGAAACCGTTGACCGACTGTCTTACACCGGGCAGTTACTCGTAGCACGAAAGCTTACGACGGCGTTGTCGCTTCAGTTAACGCCTACGATCGTTCACAAAAACTCCGTGAATCAGGACTTTGAGAAAAACACGCAGTTCGCCCTCGGGGCCGGTGGCCGTGTCAAGATCACTCCAAGTACTGCGATCACCGGTGAATACTATCACAATTTCTCGCGACCGGACAATTCGCCGTTCCATAATTCCCTTGGCTTCGGTATTGATATCGAAACCGGCGGTCATGTTTTTCAACTCGTTTTCACCAACGCTATCGGACTTACCGAGCGCGCCTTCATCACGGAAACGCTCGACGACTTTTTCGACGGCGATATCCATTTCGGATTCAACGTAACCAGAACGTTCCAATTTAAACGCAACGATTAGCATTGCTGCTACTCTTCATCATCGCTTACCTTGTGCTGACGATACTTGTCGGTGTATGGGCATCGCGACGCGTAAAGACATCCGGTGATTTCATGCTAGCAGGCCGAAGCCTGCCGCTTACGCTCAGCGCGGCTGCACTCTTTGCCACATGGTTTGGATCCGAAACGGTCTTTGGCGCGTCATCACAGTTTCTGGAAGGCGGCCTGTATGCGGTCATCGAAGATCCCTTTGGCGCGGCACTTTGTCTTTTTTTGTTTGGCCGTTTCTTCACGCGAAAACTCTACAACCTGCAACTGCTGACACTCTTTGATTATTTCAAGGTTCGTTTTGTAATCC
>CBKWFZ010000150.1:0-7631 GCA_966673785.1 uncultured bacterium | reverse complement strand
GACAGCTTTCTGATTGCGGCCGGGAGCGGCGCGCTTACGATGGGAACGCCGGATAGCCCTGGGGTTACGAAAGGCACGGCTCGCGATACGATCATTGTACCCTTCAACTCACTAGAAGCGGTTGAATCAGCATTGGAACAGAATAAAGATCAGGTGGCTGCGCTTATTCTCGAACCCGTTGTAGGTAACATGGGATGCGTGCCTCCGCTTCCGGGATATCTCGAAGGTCTTCGCAAGATCTGCACCGCGAATGGCGTCGTCCTGATTTTCGACGAGGTGATGACCGGATTCCGGCTTGCGCCGGGTGGTGCCCAGGAATATTATAAGATAACACCGGATCTTACGACGCTTGGAAAGATCATTGGTGGCGGATTACCGGTTGGCGCTTACGGCGGAAGACGGGAAATAATGGACGTAGTATCGCCCGCAGGTCCGGTTTATCAGGCCGGAACCCTCTCGGGCAACCCGCTGGCCATGGCAGCCGGAATGGCCATGCTTCGCGCGCTGCAGGAGAATCCCGAGGTGTATTCCGAACTGGATCAGGCTACCCATGCACTGACCACGGGCCTTCAAAAACAATGGAAGGAGGCCGGATTCTCATGGACGATCAACCGCGTCGGTTCCATGTTCACACTTTTCTTCACGAACATATCGGTCACTGACTTTGATTCCGCAAAGACCGCGGATACCGCCAGGTTTGCGCGTTACTTTCAGGCGATGCTCCAGCAGGGAATCTATCTTGCACCGTCGCAGTTCGAAGCGATGTTTATCTCCGCGGCAATAACTCCGGATATCGTAGAAGAAATTCTCGAGGCCAACCGGAGCGCGATCAAAATGGTCGCTCAATAGCCCACCTGCAACGCGTGCCATAGTGCAACAATAGGACGCAACCCGGCACAGAAGCACGGGTGTATGATTTCGCCGCAGATTGGGGTTTCTTTATGTTTTCTATTATTGCTAACTTTTCAGCTGGTTGTCTTTTTACCGGACTTCACTTTATTTCATGAAAAAACGCGCAATCCAGTACGCCATCCTGTTCCTGACAACGGGAATTATCCTGACCGCGCTGGTCGGATACGTCGAACGAAAGACGATTCAGACGTACGAACAAAACCTTCCGTACCTTTCTCTCGGAGAAACGGTGAAGAACAGAACGATCCGCGCACAACTGGCGATGGAGGAGATCGCCAGCGGCGACCCGTCAGTCAGTTTTGATAACGACGTTCTTCCGCAGCTTTCTTCGTCGCTCACGCTGCTTAAGGATGCTTTTGACGGGAAAACCAATGAACTTGGAAGCTTCACAAAGGACGAGGACGAAATGCGCGTGCTGATCAAGGAGGCGATGGTTGCCATTGAAAAAGTCTCCGGAACTTCACGCGGAAGAAGTAATGTCCGGGTTGTTTCCAATGATTCAACCGGTGTCTCCGCCGCTGTTCAGCTTGAAGACCGGAGAATCACTGTCATGTTCGCTCAGGCGCAGGCGGTCCTCGATCGTCTTATCCTGCATGTCAACGAAGATGTGGAGTCGGACCGCGCTACGCTGAAGGTATATGCCTGGCTTTCTATCGCGTCGCTATCGACGATTTTCGTCATGCTCTCAGTCGTGCTTTACCGCCTTCAGAATAAGAATGAGACGATCGTCGCAGAAAATGCTTCGCAGCTCGATCAGCAGGAACGGTCGGTAAAATCGCTGTCTTCGTTCGTTGAGTCGATCAGCGCAGGCGACTTTGCTGTTGAACTTGACCTCGAAGGTGACAAAAACCTGTCTGCGACACTGCTGAAGATGCGCGACAAGCTTCGTGAAAATGCGGAAAATGATCGCCGGAGAAACTGGTCGACATCGGGTCTGGCACAAATCGGAGAGATCCTTCGCGCAAATACGTCGTCAACAAGTGAGCTATACGACAACATTCTCAAATTCGTCGTGAAGTATACGAAGAGTAACCAGGGCGGATTGTTTTTGCTGAATGAAGACAACGAATCAGACAAATACCTCGAGCTCGTTGCGTGTTATGCTTTCGAACGAAAGAAATATCTTACCAAAAAAGTAACTGTGGGTGAAGGCCTGGTCGGGCAGTGTTTCCTGGAAGGTGAACGAATTTATCTGCTGGAAGTCCCTCAGGAGTACATTACGATAACATCTGGTCTCGGCGGTTCAAATCCAAACGCGCTGCTTATCGTTCCATTGAAGGTCAATGAATCGATCTTTGGCGTGCTGGAGCTTGCTACATTCAGCAAGTACGAGGAGTTTGAAATTGAACTCGTTGAGAAACTGGCGGAGACCATTGCTTCGACGATTTCTACAGTGCGGATTAACGACAGCACACGCCTGTTGCTCGAAAAGACGCAACAACAGGCGGAAGAAATGCGGGCGCAGGAAGAGGAGATGCGCCAGAACATGGAGGAACTGGAGGCTACGCAGGAGGAAATGCGCAGGAAAGAGAAGCACATCCAGGAAATGCTTGAAAAGGAGAAACAGCGAAATGAATTTAATAACAAGAACCGGCAGATCATCATTGAGCTGTCCAAGGCAGACCAGGTATTGAAGGGTGAGTGGATCCCGGCGATCGAAAGCATCACGAGGTCCGTCGGTAATCAGCTGCAGTGCAGCCGTACTACGATTTGGAAATACGACGCCACCGACGGTTCTCTTGTTTCAGAAAGGACATACCGTCATGACCGCGGTGACTTTACATCCGGCGCCGTTATTAAAGTGCCTTCGGGCTCTGCATTCGCAAGGGCGCTTAAAGGTGAGAAGATCATCAGGGCATCCGACGTTTCAACAGGCGCTGAAACCAAAGAACTTGCTGCGACCTATTTTACGGAACAGGGGGTCGCGGCTTTCGTCGGCGTACCTTTCCTCGCGGAAGGAAAACTCGCGGGGCTGATCACCCTCGAAAACGAACACCGTCAGTTAGAATGGACTGACGATCACGTCGAATTCCTTAAGTCGTGCTCCGACCTGTTGACTGTGACGCTAAATACTGTCCGGATAAACAGTATGATCAGGGAGCTCAGCGACGCCCAGGAGACGTTGCAGACGATCATAGACAACTTACCCCGCGCGGTGTTCTGGAAAGACAGCGAGCTCAGGATACAGGGATGTAACAGAATTTTTGCGGCGGTTGCCGGAATGAAGTCACACAGGGAAATGATTGGAAAGACCGATTTCGACATGCCGTGGAAAGAACATGCGGAGGCCTATCGCGCCGACGACCTGGCGGTGATGAAGAGCAAAGAAGCCCGCATAGATCAGGAAGAACGGAACGTAAACAGCGAAGGTGTGGAATCATGGGTATTGACCAGCAAGGTTCCTGTTCTTAATCAGGACGGCGATGTGGTTGCCGTGCTCGGAATGTTCGAAGATATTACACAACGAAAGGTGCGTGAGGCTGAGGTAAATACCAAGCTTCAGGAACTTGAGATGCTTAAAAAGAAGCTCGCGGAAGGTAAAAAGTAGTGCATTTTTCGGCTAAGTATTACATCTGTGGCAGTTACCTCCTTCAGTTCACGGGATTTCACTGCGGATTTGTTACTTTTACTACAGTATCCCTAACTTTTTAAGCATGAAATACCGCTTTTGGATCATTGTGATCGCGCTGCTGACCTTCCACGTCGGCCTTTTTGCGCAGGGCGAACGAAAGGATAAGACCCCGGTCACGTATGAGGAGCTATATGATGAACCGTACTCGATTCACAAGCTCTTTGTCGGTCTTACGCCGCTTTACGGAGAACTCTTTGTTACCAATGTAAATGCCGGCTTCGGCATGGATGTCGCATATTATCACAAGGAAAAAGCCAATTTCAGAGCTGCCTTCCGTAAAACTTACAGCTCCCAGTTTTTTGACCTCGCACGAAGCCAGGCCATCAATGAAAGCCAGACAAGTGTTGATAATCGCGCCGAGGTATTTAACTATTTTGAAATAGGCGGAACCTATCATATCAAGGATTTCGAATCGAGCTCCAAAACCAAAATGTTCCTTTACAAAAACAGCTATAAGGGAAACAAATGGGCCGCGCGTGTTCCTCTCAATGCCGAGGTCCCATGCAAGGTAAGGAAGATCTACGGTGCTCGTCTGGGAGGTATCATGTGGGACAGCTCGACGGATCTTGATCGCGTGATGGAAAATCAGGACCTGACCAATGCGAGCTTTGTCAATGTCGCGAACTCTGAGGACTTTCTTCCGGAACAGGAATTCGATAGCGAAGGCGACCTGAAAGATATTCACGTTTTTACCAATGTCGCCGCCAAAGGACTCTACCTCGGGGGCTCAATCACGTGGATCAAGAACGTGGCTATAAACTTCGACAAGTTTGAAGAGGGTGTTGATGACCTCATCTTCACGGCTTACTTTGACCTTATGTTCTCGCCTTCCATCGAACTCGATGACATCGTTTATACCCGTAAGGACGAGTTTGGCAATCCGATAATGGGCGAAACGGCAACATATGCGGTGAGCCCGATCAAAACACAAAAATTTGGTTTCCGCCTCGGGATGGATGGACGTTTCAACCGTCAGCTCGGATGGGCGTATGGTGCTGAAGTCGGATACCGCCCAAGTATTCAGGGCAGCAACTTTTATGTCATGGCGAAGATCAGCTTCCCCGTTTTCGCCACCAATCTGGATTACAAAGTCGAGTCATTCGGCAAATAACGGATGCCAGGCTGGCGAAAATCAGCCGATACTCCGTTATTGTGTTTGTGAAACTTTTGCTGATCAAGAATATCCGCGGCCTTGTTCAGGTTCGTGGCGGGCTTTCGGGACCGCTCAGAGGCGCCGAAATGGCCGCACTGCCTGTGCTTGAGAACGCTTTCCTGCAGATCCGTGACGGGCGCATCGAAAAATTCGGACTGATGGATGAATTGCCCGCTGTCGATGGTGGTGAAGTCCTGGATGCCAGGGGCGGCTTCGTCATGCCATGCTTCATTGATTCGCATACTCACCTGATTTTCCCCACAAGCCGCGAAGATGAATTTGTTCTTAAGATAAAAGGCGCAACCTATGCCGAGATCGCAGCAAAGGGTGGCGGTATCCTTAATTCCGCACGCAAGCTGGCAGTCGCATCAGAAGACGAGCTGTTCGAGTCGGCAATGATGCGCCTGAATGAAATAACCGCTACCGGTACGGGTGCCGTAGAAATCAAAAGCGGATATGGATTAACAATCGACGGGGAACTTAAGATGCTGCGTGTCGCCAGGCGCCTCAAAGAGGGGTCGTCGTTGACGATACGGAGCACGTTCCTCGGAGCGCATGCGGTTCCGGCCGGAATGAAGAAGGATGATTATGTGCGCCTTGTGATTGATGAAATGATTCCGGCGGTTGCCGCTGAACGCCTTGCAGACTATATCGACGTTTTTTGCGAGCAGGGTTTCTTCTCGCAGGCAGACAGCGAAGCCATTCTCGATGCGGGAGCCCGCCATGGGATGAAGGGCCGCGTCCATGCCAACCAGCTTGGCCGCTCCGGCGGTGTTGAGGCCGGCGTTCGTTCCGGGGCAATCAGTGTCGACCATCTCGAGAATATTGGTGAAGAGGAAATTCAAATGCTTGCCGCCAGCAACGTCATTGCAACGGCGCTGCCGGGCGCGGCATTCTTCCTGAACCTTCCTATGCCTCCTGCCCGTGATCTGCTGAACGCCAATGTTCCGCTTGTTATAGCCAGCGATTATAACCCCGGGAGTTCTCCTTCAGGTAACATGATGCTGATGATCGCACTGGCGTGTATACGCATGCGGATGACTCCCGAAGAAGCAATTAACGCCGCCACCGTCAATGCGGCGTATGCCCTGGAACTTCAGGAGCAGCTTGGAAGTATTACCGCCGGCAAGCTTGCCAACGTGATCGTTACCCGCCCCATTCCTTCATTGGCATACCTCCCTTATGCGTTCGGCAGCCCCCACATTGCTCATGTTATCGTTAAAGGGAACGTGATGCCGCTTCAGTCGGCCTGATATTCGAACTTGTATGTGTATTTCCATGAAAGCAGAACGGAGGTAGCGAGACATGCAACTGCAAGCAGAAGTATCGGGAAGCCCGCCAATACGGCAATGAACATCGTGATGATGAAAATGTAAAGAAACACCATAACATATTCTGCCGCTCTGTCCCGGACAGACAGGAAATGAAACATGGTCAGGTTCATCGATAACCCAAGTGCCGCGACGATCAGCGTTTCCGCAAAATTTAAATGATAAGGCAGATGTTTCAGCAATAAGACGAACTCGGGAGCCGAAAAGAGTAGAAGCATCCCGGTTACAAGGGCATGACGGCGCGAGACCGAAAAAGGCATTTGCAGGTATTGCGGAAAAACGCCATGAAGAAACCGGTGAATAGCGAGGATGAACGTGATGTTAAGCGCGAAGGAAAAAACGACACCGATGCCTGCAAGCCGGATATCGTAGACATCCGTTTCATAGAGATAAAGTGCCGCCCAGAGTAGTGCGATCCCGGAGAGCTTATAACCAGCAAGTACCAGGGCTTGTGAACGGAATGCCCATTCAACAGGAAAAAGCAGGAACGGCCTTCTGATGTTTTCGGCAACCCACCGCCATACACGGAGGATGTCCTTTTGAAATGATGGTTTATTGAGACAATTCCGCAGCCAGGATGTGCTAGCCAGTGTAATGAGGACAAGCATACCTGTTATTGGTATGACCATAATTGGCGATCCGCTTTTAACAGCCACCGCGACCAGAAATAAGCCGTATGCGTGAACAGGTATCAACTGGATACCTGCGACAGCTGCGCACCCGATCCATTGGCTGCGGCCGGAAATGAAAAGAAAGTTTCTGAGGAACAGGTTTTCATCGAGAGAAGCCGTCTTGTGGTTGAACCCGGCAATAAGCAGCGCGTACGCGATCCAGATGAACGTTGGAATTGCCAGCAGCGGTAATTCGTGAACAAAGTATTGCGCGAGCATGATGTGGTCTGATCCGCGCATGAATCCGCCTGCGAATGCGAGCACCAGCAGGAACAACGTTGCATTGCTGCGATAAAATGCAATAGCAAATATTTTGATCAGCGTTTGAACGATACCTTTCATTCGACAAGGGTTTTCTGATTGATCGTCATTGTTGCCGTTAGCGGAAGTTCGTCAGGCATAAGTTGTTCGTGTGATGAAAGCAGGAACATAACGTGCTGCGTACGAAGCGTCTCGCGAATATGGTGAAACAATACCGAACGAATTCCTGCGTCGAGGGTGATGAGGGGCTCATCCAGAATGATCAAACGCGGGCTTCCGATAAATGCAAGACAAAGCGACAACCGTTTGAGCATCCCGCTGGAATACGTGGAAGCAGGCCGGGTCAGGAAGGCGTCGACACCGAAGCGGTGAACAAGATCACTAACGTGTTTCGTGTCGGCTTTTTTGGACGTTGAAACAAAGTGAATGATGTCACGTGCGGAAAGAAAACCAGGGAAGAGTGGCTCGGCTTCGCTGAAATTTACATAAAGCCTGTAAGTGACGGGATTGCCGTGAAGCGAAATACCATCGTCAAAGCTAACGTTACCCCTGCAGGGAATGATTCCGGCAAGAGAGCGGAAAAGTGACGATTTACCCGATCCGTTTTCGCCGCGTATCCAATATACGCCGTTCTCAAAACGGAGTGATGGGATAGCCAGAATGAGCGTTTC
>CBKWFZ010000149.1:0-7634 GCA_966673785.1 uncultured bacterium | reverse complement strand
TTGACCGGGCATTGTTCCGGAAAGAGTATCGAAAATCGCTGCAATATCTGAATGCGGAAGACCAGGCTGAACTGAAACACTGGGTCCGGAATAATCTCCGGTAACCTATGCCGGATCGGCGCGGCTGTCCGACAACACGCCGTCCAATTCTAAGACATTCTGAAAATCTCAACGCGGGTGAACAACGTATGGAGGCGTTTGCCGCGCGGGACAAAGTATGCGCGCGTTATCCTCCAGAGACCGGGCTGTGACCAGTGGATGGCTGCTTATCCGCACCGTGGCCTCCTCCGATATGGCGACAAGATCCACCCGTTTTGTTTTTCCGAGTATGACCGTCGTATAACCTTTGACGGATTCACAGGTGATCACATCGCAGCTGACTTCGCTGAAATCGAGGATGCAATCTCCGTCGGACTCGCGAATGACGAGATGCCGGCATTTTCCCCGGAAGACCATGTGACCATTTCCGTTTGCGCTAACCTCAACCCGTCCATCGAGACAGTAGAGTATGCCGGATAGGTTAAACTGACCTTTTGCAACGACCCTGGCATTGCCGTAGTTTCCGATGAGAATGGAATCGCAGTACGAGTTACCGCTGAACGCGAACTTCCGTTTCGACCGCCGTGACTTCTGCTTTCCTGTCATGCCTTTGAAAACCCGGGACTCCTTCCACAATTTCCGGAAAGTCGGGGCGGCGCTACATGACAAAAGTTTTTATCCGGCTTGTTTTTCATCATGCCGGACAGACCACCAGATATTTCACAGTTGGTAAACCGTGCTCTCGTTTTGTATTTTGTGGAAATTGCCATGCATCCATGAAGTTTGACTACGACATTATCGTTATCGGAGCAGGTTCTGCCGGATTAAGCGTGTCGCTATTCATGGCGAAAGCTGGATTAAAAACGTTGATAATCGACAAAGACGAAGCCAGCATTGGCGGCGATTGTCTTAACTACGGCTGCGTTCCAAGCAAAGCCCTCATACACGCCTCGAAGATAGTACACCAGGCGCGGGCTGCCTCCGCCCTTGGCATTTCGTCATCCGGTGAAGCGGACCTTGAAAAAGTGATAAAATATGTTTCAGCCAGCCAGGCAAAGATACGCCGTCATGAAAACAGCGCATACCTGAAAAACATGGGACTGGACGTACTTCTGGGTGAAGCACAGTTTTCGGGTCCACGATCCGTAAGCATTAAGGGGAGCATTATCACTGCACGGAGGATCGTCATCGCCACCGGTTCACGACCGCACATACCTGCGATTCCCGGAATTGAGCACATTACTCCGCTAAGCAACGAAACGATCTTTGAACTCCGACAACTGCCAACGCGGATGCTTGTGGTCGGCGCCGGTCCTGTCGGTGTTGAACTGGCTCAGGCATTTCAGCGCCTGGGTTCAACGGTCACGCTTGTGCAAAAAAACAAATTCATCCTGCCCCGTGAACCAAGTGATGTCTCCAATATTCTGAGAGAGCGACTTATTAATGAGGGGATGCAAATCCACACAAACAGCACCGTCACAAAATTCACCGGTTCGCGGTCCTGCGTAATTCGTAGCCACGACGGTCGTGAGGAGATCGTCGAGTTCGACGTTGCGCTCTTTGCAACAGGCCGAGTTCCGGTGACCACCAGCCTGATGCCGGAGAAGGCCGGAATACGGATGGACAATGGCATCATTCAATCGGACGATTCTTTGCGCACCAGTAACCGGCACGTTTACGTTTGTGGTGACGTCGCGGGCCGGCACATGCTTTCTCACGCCGCCGAACATCATGCGCGCGTAATCCTGAATAACCTTTTTTCACCACTGCGAAAGACGGTGTCAAACGAGAAGATATCATGGGTGACATTCACTGATCCGCAAATCGCGACATTCGGACTGTCCGAAACAGCGCTGCAATTCAAAGGAATCAAATACAGGAAGCTCGTTTACGACTTCGCGGACGACGACAGGGCCGTAACGGATGACTATACATTCGGAAAGGCAGTACTGTACATCTCAAACTCCCTCCTTCCCGGCAAGGAAAGGATACTTGGAGGCACCATGGTTGCGCCGGAGGCCGGCGAGATGGTGCAGGAACTTATCCTTTCCATGGATCAGGGGATCGATATCAATGCACTTTTTGACAAGATCTATCCATATCCCGTAGCGTCGCGGGTGAATCAGATGATTATCGTCAGACATAAAGAGCAGCAACTAACCGAACCACTTAAACGTTTTCTGCGAACGCTCTACAGGCTAAAATAGAAAAGGACCGGTTAACCGATCCCTTTCGCTCAATGTGATTTACGACTACCGTTTGAGTACTTTAATGTTTTCTTTCGGAACAAGAACCTTGTTCGTTTTTTGAGTTACCGGTGACTTTATTCTGAACACCGATTTTAACGGGAGATCGTCCACTGTACGGCCGGCGAGAAACGTGTATTTACCGGCGTCGGTCACCCACGCCGATGAGCCGGCGTCAAATGAAGCAAGGTCAATGGGGTGAATCGTCATGCTTACCGTTTGGGACTCGCCGGGGTTGAGCAGTTTTGTTTTTGTGAATGTCCTCAGCTCCTTCGCCGGTTTTTCGATGTTACTGCGAGGCGCCTGCACATAAACCTGGACCACTTCCTTTCCGGCATTTTTTCCGGTATTCTTCACGTCGACGGAAATAACGATTGCTCCATCCGCAGATCGTGTCAGCCTGACCTTGTTGAAAGAAAACGTCGTGTACGAAAGGCCCGATCCAAAGGCGAAAGACACCGGCACGTTAAACGAGTCGAAATACCTGTACCCGACGTAGATGTCCTCCTCATAGATCACTTCGGTTTTTACACCCTGGAAGTTAAATCCACCGGGATTCGGATTAGGCTCAAGTTCCCGGCCCGGAAAATTTCGCCCTGATGGCGTGTCGTCATAATTTACGGGAAATGTCATGGGAAGCCTGCCCGACGGGTTGACGGCACCCGTTAAAACATCCGCGACAGCGTGACCGCCCTCCTGCCCCGGTTGCCAGATCACAAGCACAGCATCGGCGAATTCCTTCCATGTACTGGTCTCGATCACGCCGCCGATGTTGAGCAGGACGACAAGTTTCTTTCCTTTCTCATGGAATGCGTCGGACACTTTTCTCATGAGCGTCATTTCGGTAGCTGTAAGATTGAAGTCGTCCTGCACCTTCCTGTCAGCAAATTCACCGGATGTTCGCGTGATCGTAAAAACCGCGACGCTGCTTTTATCGGCGAGGCTATCGAGTCGTGCTACGTCCCAATCCATCTCGGGAATTACTTTGTCGGGTTCAAAGAAGAAACGTTTCCTGGGCATTTTTGCTCTTTCAGCGGCAATGTATCGTTCATACACCTGACCGAGCGGAGCTGACACCGCCAGATCCGTCATTCCCAATCCTTCGGCAACGGATACCACATATGCCTTGTTAACGTCCCCGCTACCCGTTCCACCAGCCACCGTTTCATAGGAACCGACGCCGAGGAGCGCAATCGGCAGAGCCGACTTTTTCAGCGGCAGCGTGTTTCCATTATTTTTCAGGAGAACCATTCCTTCAGCAGCGGCCCGGCGTGCCACACCGCGATTCCGTTCCAGATCAGGAGAACCAGATGCAGCAAAACCCTTGAACGAAGGTGTTCGTTCGTAAACGCTGAGAATAGCCATAACGTTGCGGTCAAGAACCTCTTCGGCAAGCTGGCCGCATTTAACCGCTTCAAGGATCACCTGTTCCTGACGCAGGATACCGGGCATAAGCAGATCATTACCAGCTATCATTTGTTTTATCGCGTCCTGCCCGCCAAACCAGTCCGTCATCACAAAACCGTTGAAACCCCATTCATCGCGCAGTATGGTCGTTAGCAATTCAGGACTTTCAGATGCATACACGCCGTTGATGAGATTATAGGAAGACATGACGCTCCATGGCTTCCCGTCCCTGACAGCTATCTCGAATCCTTTCAGATACAGTTCTCGGAGCGCGCGCTCTGAAACGATCGTGTTACTCTTGGTGCGGTTTGTCTCCTGATTGTTGGCAGCAAAATGCTTAAGCACCGCGCCGACACCATGATACTGAACGCCCCGGACAAATGCGGCAGCCATCTTCCCCGATACCAGTGGATCTTCGGAGTAATATTCAAAGTTTCGGCCACCAAGCGGATTCCGGTGAAGATTTAACGCGGGCGCCAGCAGAAAATCAATTCCAAACTCCTTTACCTCGTTTCCGTAAGCGCGTCCAACCTCCTCCATCAGCATTACATCGAACGTGGAAGAGATCAGGGTAGCCACGGGAAATCCTGTTGCGTAATACGTCCGCTGTGAATCCTTCCGCGTCGGGCTGATGCGCACACCGGCTGGACCATCCGCCATTACCACACCGGGAATACCAAGACGCGGAATTGCATGGCTTGTCCCTGCAGCACCGGGGACCTTGTCCTCGGTTTGTCCGACCGTTGACATACCCGGCATACCCGGGATGTTCATCCCGGCACCGACTACGAGTTTCACTTTCTCCTCCAGCGTGAGCCGGCGAATGATATCTTCAGGATCACGCTGCTGTGCGTGTCCCGGTAGTACAATGGCAAGCAAGGTCGCTATCACGAGCAACCAGAGCCCTTTCCGGTTTGTTTCTGCGTTCATAGGCGTTTTGTTTTTCAGGATCAGTCCAGACATCTATTGTGTACAATCAACACAATATTGCAGTATCGGAATCCTTGCCCGCAACCAATTCGGTCGTTGAAACTTCGTTTTCCCGATGATTTTTGACAGGTGATGTCAAAACCGCGCTGATTTCCGGAAATTTCCGTCAAGTCGCTGTGCCATCCAGGCAAATCCGAGTAGATTACGAACGATTTCTACCTATGAAGCTAAGTGTCGCATCCCTCAATTCAGGCAGTAATGGCAATTGTTATTTCATCGGAAACGGTGACGACGCGATTCTTGTCGATGCGGGGATTTCCTGCCGTGAAATTGAGAAACGGTTAAAGCGCCTCGGACTTTCCATACGGATGGTGAAAGCCGTTTTCATCACACACGAACACGGAGACCACATCCATGGCCTCGCCGCAATCTGCAGGCGTCATCAGCTTCCAGTCTACATTACTGCACGGACCAAAGCGATGGCGGGTCGTGCTCTGGATACGATGGAAACGAACACGTTTATTTCCACGGAAGCCATTTGCGTCGGCGGGCTTACCATATCGGCGTTTCCGATCCGACATGACGCGGCCGAACCGCATAACTTCGTGATCAGCAATGGCGCTATCCGGGTTGGAATTTTTACGGATATCGGATATGCATGCGAGCACGTGATTCACCATTTCCGCCAATGCAACGCTGCGTTTCTTGAAGCAAATTACGACGATGAGATGTTGGAGCGCGGACCTTATCCGTGGCCGCTCAAGAACCGGATCCGAGGCGGATTCGGACACCTGTCCAACCGGCAGGCGTTGAAACTTTTCCGCGAGCATAAGCCGTCGTTCATGAGTCATCTGTTCCTTTCGCACCTTTCTGAAGAAAACAATTCACCGGAAATGGTGGCGGGATTGTTCCAGAAAGTCGCAGGCCGGACCAACGTCGTTGTTGCATCGCGGCACCAGGAAACTGCCCTTTATGAAATCAACGGGCAGTTTCAGGATTTCCACGGCTCATCTTACTCAAGGACCGTTCTCAGGCAAACCCAACTTACGCTGGGATTCTGAATGCGGGAATAACACATCAGCCTTTATAGCTACCGGGAATATTGCCAAAGCTGATCGCGATCCGGTTCCACGAGTTTATCTGGCAAATTGCAAGAACGATGTTCGCAATTGCATCCTTGCTGAAATGGTCCGTCATCCGCTGGTAGGCGGCATCAATTGTTTCCGGATCATGGTCCGAAATTTTTGTCAGCACTTCCGTAAAAAACATCGTCGCTTTCTCCGCCTCGGTAAAACAGGGCGATTCTTCCCACGCAGGAAGCAGGTATAAACGCTGAAACGTTTCCCCTTCCTTAATGGCATCCTTGTGATGCATGTCAAGGCAGTAGCCACACCGGTTGATCTGCGAAGCCCTGACTTTGATAAGATGAATCAACGCACCGGAGAGGCCGCACTGATGCAGATAGTTTTCCGTGTTTCGCATCGCCGCATACATGCCAGCCGGTATCTCGTTGAAGCTGACGCGTGGTTTCTTTTCCATTACTTCCATATTCATGATTGTTTTTTCACCTATGACAGCGCTGACGCGTTTGGCGTGACAATCAGATATGGAGGTCGCTCAACTTTTCCGGATTGACAACGATGAATACGTTTTTGACTGTATTCTTATGCGTCTCAAATACAATGCACCGGTAAATTTCTCCGCTGCGGTGAAAAACGAGCGCGGGCAAATGATTAATCGTTGTATGAATGACTTCCGATCCAGAAAGAAAGTACTTGCTGTACATGGCGGCGAGAAAGCGACTTACCCGATCGCGACCGGCGATGATATTCATTGCCGTGCGATGGTTACCTCCATCCGACATGGAGTTCACATCTGCGGACAATAATTGTTTAACCCGTTCAATATTCCCTTGCATGATCGCGCCAGTCAACTCTTTTATCGTTTCATCCTCAGTCTCAGTCCTTCTTTCAACTGGGCGGCGCGTGTCGAGTTTTTTCCGGGCCCTCCTGAAAAGTTGCCGGCAATAGTCCTCCCTCAGTTCGAGTATCGCCGCGATATCAGCATGCTGATAGTCAAACGATTCTTTCAAAATAAAAACTGCCCGTTCCCGCGGAGTAAGGTGCTCAAGAAGGACCAACAACGAATAATTGAGAATATAGCGTTTGTCGACGGAGCGATAAACATCGTCTTCAGTAAGCACGGGCGTGGGCAGCCACATTCCTTTATAATTTTCCCGCCGGACTTTGATCTTTTTCTTTGCGTTGATCGCGCGGTTGATCACTGAGCGCGTGAGATAGGCATCATGATTTTCAATGTGCTCCGTCGGACTCATGAAATAATGGTTGAGAAGCTCCTGCACCACGTCTCTCGCTTCCTGCATATCGCCGAGGACGTTGTAGGCAAGCGGAATCAGTCTGGACTGCTGTTGATCAAACCGGAAACTAATGTCTTTGACAGAATGGTGTGAATTCATGATTTCGTTCTCAGGTACATTTCTCAGGATTCTGTTCACCTGACATCAAGGTACCGAAAAACGTGACAGTTTTTCACCGGTTTTTTTCGGAATATTGCCCAGGTCTTAATGCATACCCGGTCGTATAAAAAAACGTGTCACCGGAGTCGAAACCCGGTGACACGAAACAAGAACAGCAGTCAGGTTTACGGCTTGTACTTGAACGATCTCGTTTTACCAAACATATAGTGAATACCAACCTGGAGTCCAACCACGAGATTCGCGCGCTCGCCGAAGAGACTACCACCGTCACCATTCTTTATTCTTTCGATGACATCGCCGTTGCGGATGTCGGTCAGGCTATAGTTCGCCCGGATCTGAGTTGTAAGATAGAGGTGTTTCGACAGATCGATATCCAATCCGAAGGCCGCTGCAATGGCAAATTCCGAATTCTTGAAATCGTTAGCTTTTTTCGAAAGAATGTCCTGTGACGGAGCATCGGTGGGCACGTCGTATGTACCGTCACCGTTGTCTACTGCGCCGGGGAACTCCTGCTG
>CBKWFZ010000148.1:0-7649 GCA_966673785.1 uncultured bacterium | reverse complement strand
CGGAATGAGGGTCTTTTTCAATAATTTGTGGTTTTCTAAAACTCCAGGCAACCCTTTCTGCCTGGTTTTGGTCTTAGCCTCAAATTTTCACAAATGAAGCCGATTTTCAACTTTTCGATATTGCTGGGACTCTTTTCAATGGCGTTCCAGGCCTGTGACGACAAATTTCAGGACACCATTCCGGGAACGTATTTCATGATCCAGGTTAACCCGGACGATATCTACATGTATAATTCGGGCAATCCGAACGGCGTACGTCTTGACCCGCTTTTGAACGACAGCGTTAAGGTCGAGGTCAGTATTTCCTATTCCACCCCGCAATTCGGAGTCATCAAATTCATCGCGAACGAGGGATGGTTTTATGTTCCAAACCCTGGATTCTATGGTATTGATAATGTGACTTACACGATCTGTCACCCGGAAGGCTGTGGTTCTGCATCGATAACGCTATACGTCGAAGAACCTGTGAATCCCGATAATTGCACCTATGCAATCGTAGGGGAATCCGTGGAAACTGAAAAGAACCAACCCGTTCAGATTCGCATATTCGACAATGACACGGTATGCCCATACGCGGGAAGCAGTATTTTCAGTCCCGATCACGGAACATTTGACACATACTCGTATTCCGGAAGTTATAAGAATACCGTGTACGTTTATTATCCCCCGAAGAACTTCACGGGTACCGACAAGTTCCGGTACAGGCTTTTTACAACAGACGGGGATTATCTGGAGGCGTATTGCACGATCACGATAAAATGACAGCTGCCGCGGCATGACAGAGAGGGAAATCATAGAAGGCTGCCTTGCTAATAAAGCTTCCGCCCAGGAGAAGCTTTATTCCCTTTATTCGCGTCGCATGATGGCCGTTTGTCTCCGTTATACGCGATCAAGACCCGAGGCGGAGGACATCTTTCATGAAGCCTTCGTAAAAGTATTTCGCAACATGCATATGTGGCAGGGCGGATCCTTCGAGGGTTGGATGCGACGGATCTTTGTCAATACGGCGATCAATCACTTCCACCAGAATAAGAAATACTTCGATCATGTCGATTCGTCCTACGCTGAGACACTGCTTGCGACGACCGAGAATCCGCATGCGGAACTGTCCGGAAAAGAATTGCTCCAACTAATTGACCGCCTGCCCGAAGGTTACCGGCTGATCTTCAACCTTCATGTAGTCGAGGGTTATAATCACGCGGAAATCGCGGATATGCTTAAGATCGCTGAAGGCAGCTCGAAGTCGCAGCTGTTCAAGGCGAAAGCTTACCTAAAGAAACTTATTGAGAACAAAACCATTTCTGAACCATGTTGAACGACAAGGAATTTGAAGAAATCGGAAAGCGGTTATACGATCTGGAAGACGATCCGCCACGGCAGGGTTGGGAAAAGATCGCCTCCGACCTCAGAGGCGACGATCCGGAAAAGCCACCTTTTATGTGGAGGAATGGATGGAAATTCATACCCCTGCTACTTATCCCCGTGCTAACGTATTGGCTATGGCCGGAAGACACCGCAGTAAGTAGCCTCCTGACATCGGCAGATTCGGCTGTGGAGTTGTCAATTGCGGAGGACGGAGAAACCGCCGCTGACACGCCGCTTGCAAGCGAATCCGCGACCAGCATGCAAGGAACCAATGAACCGGATGACCTTCATAGCAGTGCCTTGAACCCTGGTGCGATGACAACGCTCGAGGCTGATGTAGAAAGTTCCCGTCATTCAGTTACCGACAAGTTGACAACGCCTGACGTCGGGAAGAAACCTTTAGACCCACTGCATATCACAACGGATGGAAAGGACGAAGCTTCGGTGACGAGCATGGTTAATCAGAAGGAACAAAGCGACGAGCGCGTGGTTGTTTTTCATGACGAAGATGATGCCGCCACGAAAGTTACCGCGATCGTGACCAAGGGCGGCGACATAACCGCCAAATCCAGCGACGCACATCAGGCCGATGATGCCTTGCCATTGGCATCGGCGGACGCTGCAAGCGGAACCGGTGCAGAAACATCGCCTGATCAAGATTCCGTTACAGAAACAACGTCTGTTAATCGTGTCAACACTGCGGTTTCCCAAATCTCTGATGTCGCCAATCCTGGTAATTTATTAGGCAGGGAAAATTCATCGCGGTTGGAAAAGACAAATAGCGCGGCCGTTATGCAGCCCACGCTGCCGGCTTCCGGTGACGATGATGTGGTAGTCGAATCCGATTCAACCCACATTGGCGAAAATGAAAGATCCGCTGAAGGCGCATCGACGGAAGAATCACGCGATGAAGAAAAAAGTGCATTGGGTCCCTGGAGGATTTCACTCGCGGTTATTCCGCAGTTTACGGATCAGTCTATTCGTCCAGTTGCCAACGACGAGACCCTTGTAACATCGGTCGGCGGAAGAAAAGGAAAATATCCAGCATACTCGGGACTGGGAATTGCTTTGGGCGCGGGTAAGGCTGTGAAGAAAAACCTGTATATAGATGCGCAGCTTTCGTACACGAGAACCAGCTACGATGTCTCCTATACGTACGCGACGGGAAAGATTGATACATTGCTCGCTCAGGTTCAGGGCGATGGAACCGTGACGATGGTGCCGGTTTACGATGTCGCCGCGGCAGCGAAAAGAGCCGTTTTCACGCAGGGCGGACTGAGGGTTATGACCACATATTATTTCTGGTCGAATCCGCTGCGCCGGTTCAGCTTATCAGCGGGTGCAGATGTGAACTATCTGCTTTCAGCGAAACTAACTGAAACCGCGACGGGAATTGCGCTTCCGCCGGACGAATACCTGAGAAACCGGATGAACTACAGTCTCTTTCTTGCGGCAGGTTATAACATCATTCTGGGTAAGGGCTGGGAAGTGATGATCTCGCCTACCTTAAATTATCACCTCAAAAAAATCGAGAGTGGACAACAACCTTTTGAATTCACCAAACGTTCATATGGGTTGAATGTCGTTCTGTTGAAGTCACTTTTCTAGTTTCGACTCTCTACATATATACATATACAGCTTGAGGCTGCACCCAACGGTGCAGCCTCTTTTCTTTGCCTCGCATTTCCAAAATATTTTTTTTTTTGTCAGGCAACTCCCGGACTACTCTTCCTGTCTGACGTGCAAACAAAAAAAGAAATGAAAAATCAAATTCAGTTTTTCAGCATACTAATGATGTTCGCGCTCCTTGCCTTTACCTCGTGCGAGGACGACGACGTTGTCGTTCCTACAAAGAACCAGCTTGTCGCGCGCGCAGGCGAAGATCAAAGCGCTCCGGTTGGAACTGCGATACTACTCGATGGTTCCGCCTCGCACGACAGGAACGAAAAACCCTTCACGTTCCACTGGATGATCAAGACACAACCGGCTACAAGCGTTGCCACGTTAACGACGCCGGATCAAAGCAAGGCCAGTTTCACGCCAGATGTCGCGGGCACGTACCTGATTGAACTTACCCTTAAGCAGGGAACGTGGACAGCTATTGATTATGTTTCCATCACCGCTACAGGTAATGTGCCAACAGATCCGACCCTTGTTATCATTGACGAAGACATCAATGCGCCGACAGTCCTTGAAGATATTTTTCAAGACCCGTTGCAGCCTGACTATATTGTGACCCGTAGTATCGATGTGAGAGCTGACCTGACAATCGCTCCCGGCGTGGTTATCTACTTCAATGATCACGCAGGACTTCAGATCATTGACGGAGCATTCAGCGCCGTTGGAACCACAGCGAAACCCATTGTGCTGGAAGGATATGAGAACTCATCCGCAAACTGGAAAGGACTAATTATCTACAGCAACAACCCTGCGAATGAAATGAAACATGTAGCGGTTCGTGAAGCTGGAAGCATGGCTGACTATCAAACCCAGGTCCGGGCCGCGATCACCCTTGCCGGTTCGTCAGTATCCGGTGCAGCTTTAAAAATGAGTCATACCTCTGTTGAAAAAAGTGGCGGGTTCGGTTTGTACGTCGCGGGGCAGTCAACGCTAACTGCATTTGCGGACAACCATTTTTCGATGAATGCAAATTCTGCAGTATATGCGACGGCTAATGAAATACACAAGTTCGACGATAATACAACGTTTCAGGGGAACGGGTTCAATGGCGTTGAAACATCCGGAACGCTTGATCAAAGTGGCGCAGTCGAATGGAAAAAACTTAACAACGGATCGTATCTGATCAGCAATCACCTCATCGTAAAATCGGGAATGTACATCGCGCCCGGCGCATCCTTCAACATCAAGCCTCAGGTAACCATTGAAGTCACTGGCGCCGGGTACTTGAATTCCGTGGGCACCGAAGCGTCGCGAATAAATTTCACATCAACCGGTACCGGAGCATACTGGAACGGTTTACTTATTAATTCGCCCAGTGAGTTAAACAAAGTCGCGTACACGGATATTTCGTATGGCGGATTGACAAAATTCGCCGGCGCTCAGCACGAAGGAAACATTGTGGTCGGGCCTTCGGGGAAACTTTCGATAGAGCATGCGACGATCAAGTTTGGACTTGGCTATGGCCTGGTCGCTAATACGAAGACACAGGTGAACGAAGATATCGTGACGGCCAATGTTTTCCACAATCTTGCAAAGGGCTGGGTTTATCCGGCGGCGCTTCAGTATCCTGACATGCCGTCGTTGACGGGACAATGGCTTGACCAATGGTCGTTCTTCAATGGAAAAACGAGCGTTGCTTCAGACTTTTACAATGTGGAATCAGGTACCTGGTATGGCGGCGCGACTTCTCCATGGACGATGGCAGGAACCCAGGGCACCGGTCTGTATATCGGAGATGATAAGTCGTACACCTGGGCAATTGCAGAGCATTCGCCATGGGTTGGCTGTGAATCCTATTCATCTGAATTTATCACAGGGAACCTGACCTGGACCGATGAAACCGTTACGTTCACGGAGGACTTCTGGCGCAGCCGTTTCATCAATTCATGCGACCCAACGCAAAACGTTGATATTAACGTCACGCCTGGAAGCATGACATTACGTTACACGATTACCAGGCTGGTCAATATGATAACGGGTAAAGAGTATTGGGAATTAAAGTTTATCAATCCCGACAATACGACGTTTTCATTATACAGAGACCTTTGAGAGAAAAGGCCGGCCAATCATGAGCCGGCTTTTTATTGAAATCGTTACAATGAGATAAATCCCGGATGACTAACACCTGGAAGGTTGACAACGGTATTCATTTCGGTTATTTTAGGCCGCATTTCTTGAAATTAACTGATTAAAAACAAAACAATGACACCCTTGAAACCCATCAGAGTGGCCGTAGCCGGTGTAGGCTTTATCGGTCCGGTTCATATCGAATCACTCCGGAGAGCCGGTAACATCGAAATCGTGGCCTTGTTCCACCCTTTTGAAAACGAGGCTGCTGAAAAAGCCGTGGCGATGGGAATCCCCGCTTATTATGTCGACTACGACAAGATGGTAAAAGAAGCGGACTTCGAATGCGTGCACATTTGTACACCGAATAACCTCCACTATCCGATGGCCAAAGCGGCATTGCTGGCGGGGAAACACGTGGTCTGTGAAAAGCCGCTGGCAACTACGGTAAAGGAAGCCGAAGAATTGCTCACTATTGCGCGTGAGAAAAAGCTCGTACATGCTGTGAGTTTTAATCTCCGCTACTATCCGCTGGTGCGTCAGATGAAGATGATGCGTGAAAAGGGTGAGCTTGGCAGTGTCTACTCAATTATGGGAAGCTATCTGCAAGACTGGCTGTTTTATAACACCGACTACAACTGGAGACTTGAACCGGATAAGTCAGGAGACAGCAAAGCCATTGCCGATATTGGCTCGCATCTTATCGATCTGATCGAATATATCTCCGGTCTTTCTATAACCGAAGTGATGGCAGACTTTTCTACCGTACACCCTACCCGGAAAAAGCCATTGAAAGCGGTGGAGACCTATTCCGGCAAAATGCTTCAGCCGGAAGATTATGCTGACGTGCCGATCAACACGGAAGATTTCGCAAGCGTCTTACTGCGCTTTGGAAACGGTACCCGTGGCGTTGTAACGGTGAGCCAGGTTGCCGCAGGGCGGAAGAACAGGCTCAGTCTGGAGATACATGGATCCAATCTGACTATGGGATGGAACTCGGAAACGCCGAACGAACTATGGATCGGAAAACGGAATGAGGCCAATCAGGTGCTGATGCGTGACCCTTCGCTGGTGGATAAGGAAGTCCGCCCGATCATTTCGTATCCGGGTGGTCACAACGAAGGCTTTGGTGACACATCAAAACAATTGTTCCGCGAGATCTACGCCGCGGTAAGAAGTGGCAAACAACCGGAGAAGCCGACATACCCTACCTTCGAAGAAGGGCTTCGTGAGCTGCGACTTTGCGATGCAATTGTCGAGAGCCACAGAAAACAATCCTGGATAAAAGTATAAGCGTAAGCAAAAAAAGAAAGGACATTAAGCTGATCTCCATTTATGAAGAACGTCTTAATGTCCTTTATCCTGGTTCTTCCCTCCTAGCTGCGGGGAATGCGGGTACTTTGGTTACCGTGGTTATCAGCCACCGGGATAGCACCTCCCTGTGGAAGGGTAGCGCTGTCGGTATTGATGTAATTCACCAGAATGTAACTAAGACCGAATCCCGAAAAGACGCCCTCCAGCTGTACGACGCATGAAGCGATGTACGGATTCAAATACCGACCAATCGGTTCGTTCACCTGAATCGAATGCATAAGGTTGCCTTCCAGTTTCAGAAAGAAAAACAGGAATATCCCGAAGGTCGTGGCCCCAATGAATGAGGTTGCCGACCCTAAAGTCAACGCCCTGAAATAGCTGATATGTCCGCCATGCAGGCGCCGGTATTGCATCATCGCAAAATAGATTCCGGCCAGCATGATCAATATATTCAGAAATCGCAGTTCGATTACGTGTTGCAGGCCGACGGCATACATGATAAGAAAGTACGCCGTCAACCCGAGAAATATCAACGTACCATAGATTGAAGATACCTCCCACGTATGCCGTTTACTTAAAAGCTCTTCTTTGATCCTCATACGCATAGTTGTTACGTTGTGAGGAACCAAGCCAAAAAGCTTATGCCAGGTCAGCCCTGAGAGACGTTCACTTCATCGGTTGTAATCCAGTTGAGCAGAACGAACGTGACAAGAAAACCGGAGAAGAAACCCTCCAGCAGCACAATGAATGCGGCCATGTAGGGATTGAGATAACGCCCCATCGGTTCGTTTTGCTGGATTGATTGCATCAGTTCGCTGTCCATCTGCATGTAGCCAAACAGGAACAATGCGAAAACGAGGGAACCGATCCCGGAAGTCGCCACGCCGAGAATGAGCCCTCGAAAATAATTCAAACTGCCGTCGTGGGTACGCTTGAACGCCTTGAGCGCGTAGTAGACTCCGGCTACGAGAATGATGAGATTCGTAAATCGTAACTCAACGTGATTGCTGAGCCCGATTATTTTCATGAGCAGAAAGTAAATGATAAGCCCCCCTGCAATTGCCAGCCCGTACTTTTCCGCAATTCTTTTGGGATTGTTCAGAAAGTTCATAGGATGTGGTTAAAGTGAGTAATGAAGTTTACACTTTTTTTTCAAGGGAGCAACGTTGTAAAAAGAGCAGCTTTTTGTTATTTTATTGCTTGTCCTATCCGACCACTTGACA
>CBKWFZ010000147.1:0-7657 GCA_966673785.1 uncultured bacterium | reverse complement strand
GCGGAGTCCCGCGCCGATATTGTCCTTATTACCGGCGGTCTTGGTCCGACAAGCGATGATCTTACAAAACCATGCCTGGCAAAATATTTTGACTGCGAAGTTCGCATCCACGAAGAGGCGCTTCAGGAAGTAACGGCATTTTTCGTCTCTCGTGGCCGTGTACTGACTGAAATCAACCGACAACAGGCGGCTTTGCCTGTTTGTTGTGAGAAGGTAACCAACGCCATGGGAACAGCGCCGGGGATGTGGTTCAACCGGAATAAGAAAGTGTTCGTCTCAATGCCTGGTGTTCCGCATGAAATGAAGGCGATGATGACCAATAGTGTTATCCCAAAATTGCGGGAGACATTTCAAACGCCGGTGATCGAACACTACCACATCCGTACCATCGGCATCGGCGAGTCGTTTCTGGCTGAAAAGATCGCCGACTGGGAGCGTGCGCTGCCACCACACATCAAGCTGGCGTATCTTCCCAGTCTCTCACAGGTGAAATTAAGGCTGACCGCCTATGGCAGCGATCGTGACATTCTTGTTCGCGAAAATCAGGAATACGCCGACAAACTGAAGCCGCTGATTGGTGAGTATATCTTCGGATACGGCATTGATGATCTTGAAGTCGTATTGGGACGTACACTTAAAACGCGTGGACTTACCATTGCGACTGCCGAAAGCTGCACAGGCGGACATCTTGCTCATTTGATCACAAGTGTTCCCGGCAGCTCTGCGTATTTCAAAGGCGGTGTGGTTGCCTACGCCAATGAGATCAAGATCTCCGAACTCGGAGTCAGCGCGCAGACACTGAATGAACACGGGGCTGTAAGTGAACAAACTGTTTTGGAGATGGCGCAAGGTATAAGAAAGAAGTACGGAACGACAATCGGAATTGCGACCAGTGGTGTTGCCGGTCCGGATGGCGGTACTGACGCGAAACCAGTGGGTACGGTCTGGATCGCCTACGCCGATGGGGAAAAAACCGTTGCGCGCAAACTGCAGTTGTCGCGAGACCGGTTGATCAACATCAAGATATCTTCCATCCTTGCATTGAATCTGGTCCGGCTCAATATGCCATCCTGAAAAACGTAAAGAGGCTGCACAATGGCAGCCTCTCACCCTTGACAAACCCTAAACGTTAATTACTCGAATAGCTTGATTCGCCCAGCTTCGCATGTGCGGCTGCGAGTCGTGCAACCGGCACCCGCGGCGCGGAGCAGGAAACGTAGTTCAAACCAAGTGAATGGCAGAAGATGATCGAATCGGGATGACCGCCATGTTCACCGCATATTCCAACCTTAAGTGCGCTCTTCTGTAGTCGACCATCCTGAACGGTGATCTTCATCAGTTTTCCGAGACCTTTTTGATCCAGTACCTCGAATGGATTATCTTTCAGAATATTGTTCGAGATGTAGAACGGAAGGAATTTATTCTCGGCATCTTCGCGCGAGAATGAAAATGCAGCCTGAGTAAGGTCATTCGTTCCGAAGGAGAAGAAGTCGGCGATCTTCGCAAGTTCCTCGGCCTGAAGGCAGGCGCGAACAACCTCGATCATCGTACCGAATTTGAAATTCAGCGTAATGCCTTTTTCGTGTTCAAGCTTCTTCTTGACTTCATCGACCATTAGACGAACCTGTTTCAGCTCTTCAGCCGAACTCACCTGGGGTACCATGATCTCGGGGCGGACATCAATGCCAACGCGTTGACATTCGGCCGTCGCCTCGAGGATGGCCTGGATCTGCATCCGATAGATTTCCGGGAATGTCAGTCCGAGACGAACGCCACGATGTCCGAGCATCGGGTTCACTTCATGTAGCTCGCGAACCTTACGCAACATCTGAGCTTTTTTCTGAATGGCTTGTTCCACAAGCTCCACGCCATCATTGGTGAATGGTGCAGGCGAATGACTGATGATGGAAAGGTCTGCTTTGAGAAGGCGGAGACTATTAAACAGGTTCGAGACACCACTCACCGTTTCCTTAAGGTGTCTCAGGTGGTCTAGTTCATCGCGCAACACATCTTCAGTGGGAAGGAATTCATGGATCGGCGGATCGAGCAACCGGACGGTTACTGGTCGCGGCGCCATGACCGTTAGTATCTCTTTGAAATCCTGACGCTGAATGTCTTTCAGTCGATTAAGCGCTGATTCGCGTTGATCGGCCGTGTCGGCAAGTATCATCTCAACGACTATTGGCAACCGGTCCACGTCATTGAACATACGTTCCGTGCGGCACAGGCCGATACCCATTGCTCCGTAAGTGAGCGCTTTTTTCGCAGCCGAAGGTGTGTCGGCGTTTGCCATTACGCGCAGCGACGAGATTTCATCGGCCCAGGAAAGTAACACTTTAAGTTCGTCGGAAAACGTAGGCTCCACAGTCGGAATAATACCTTGATACACGTATCCGGTTCCGCCGTCGATGGTAATGTAATCTCCTTCAAGGATCGACTTGTCACCGATCTTTGCAATACGCGTTTTCACATCAACATGAATTCCTTCCGCGCCAGCAACGCAAGGCTTGCCCATTCCGCGCGCCACGACAGCAGCGTGAGATGTTTTTCCGCCGCGGCTCGTGAGAATACCCTGAGCTGCGAAGAATCCGTGGATATCCTCGGGTTTTGTTTCCTCACGTACGAGAATGACTTTTTCGCCGGCGCGTCCCAGTGTTTCCGCGCGGTCGGCATCAAAAACAACGTGACCGGAAGCCGCACCCGGTGATGCAGGCAAACCCTGGGCAAGCGGATGCGCCTTGTGAAGCGAATCCAGTCTTGGGTGCAGGAGCTGTTCCAGCATCTCAGGTTTGATGCGCAAAAGTGCCTGTTGTTTGGAGATCAATCCTTCACGCGCCATCTCAACCGACGTGCGCACCATGGCAGTCGTATTCATTTTGCCATTGCGCGTCTGGAGACAATACAACACGCCTTTTTCAATGGTGTACTCGAAATCCTGAACTTCTTTGTAGTGGTGTTCAAGTTTTTCGCGAAGCGCTTCGAGTTCGCGGTAAAGCGATGGCATCTCGGAAGCAAGCTCGCTCACCGGTTTGGGTGTTCGTATGCCTGCAACGACGTCTTCGCCCTGTGCATTTGTCAGGTATTCGCCAAACATGATGTTTTCGCCCGTGCCGGGATCACGTGTAAAGCCGACACCAGTAGCCGAATCGTTACCCATGTTTCCAAACACCATCGTGACAACGTTAACTGCGGTACCGTTGGCCATTGCCGGAGTGATCTTGAACTCCCGCCGATAGTCAACCGCGCGCTTACCCATCCATGAATTAAAGACTGCCTTGATCGCAATCTCAAGTTGTTCGAAGACATCTTCCGGGAAAGGCCGACCTAACGTCTCCTGCACGACCTGCAAAAATCGTTCACTGACCTCCTTCAGATCTTCTGCATTCAGGGCAATGTCTACCTTAACGCCCGCGCGTTTTTTGACCTCATCAAAGTGTTTGTCGAATTTTTCATCCGGAACACCGAGTGCGACCTTACCGAACAGTTGGATGAAGCGGCGATACGCATCGTAACCGAAGCGCTCGTTGCCCGACTGGCGTATGAGTCCCTGTAACGTAACCTTGTTCAGACCCAGATTCAAAATCGTATCCATCATGCCCGGCATGGACATGGCAGAGCCGGACCGAACAGAAACAAGCAACGGGTTATCGGGATCACCGAAGAGCTTTCCCGTTTCGCGTTCAATTTTTCGGATGTGATAACGTACTTCTTCCATTACCCCGCCCGGCAGTACGTGATCCGGTGTGTCGAGATAGGTTAAACATGCCTCGGTAGTAATGACAAACCCAGGCGGGACCTTTAATCCAATCTGGGTCATTTCACACAGGTTGGCGCCTTTGCCACCGAGTAGCTGTTTGTTCTTACCATCTCCTTCCGTGAAGGAGTAGACAAACTTTTTTCCTTTTTGAGGTTCCGGTAATTCCTCGATCGTTTTTTCCTTAGCCGTTATCATGTTATGGTCAGTTTAAATACTGACCGAATCTTGATGTATTTACACCAGTATTTAATGACAGAAGTCAAAACCTGCTGGGATTCCTGTCATTCAACGGCATTCTAATCGTCAGTTTTGTCCAAACGACGAAAGGATAACATGAGGGACGCAGTGTTAACCTAATAATATTTTGTGGTTGCGGGAAAGCGGAAAATTAAGTCGGCGGGAGGCTTTTCCGAAAACGATTACGGACTTGAAAAACAGCCAAAAATATTAACTTGCCACCTCAAAAAAAGAAGCATTATGCCGCAGGTTGAACTGATTATGCCCAAGATGGGGGAAAGCATTATGGAGGCCACCATCCTGAAATGGCTTAAGAAACCGGGGGACCGCATTGAACAGGATGAGTCAGTTCTCGAGGTTGCCACCGACAAGGTCGACACGGAGGTACCATCAACGCATGGTGGTGTGCTGAAGGAGATCCTGGCAAAAGAGGGCGACGTCGTTAAGATTGGAAAACCGATTGCTGTCATTGTTTCAGAAACGGAAGTTGAAAGCGGAGGCGACGAAGTTGCACCTGCTCCATCGTTAGAGACCCCGGAAGAAACACCAGAGCTGGTTGAAACCGGAGCAAATGGCAGAAGTCATAAGACGGAGTCGTTCAAGAACGCGTCGCGGTTCTATTCACCATTGGTGAAGAATATCGCACGCGAAGAAAATATTCCGGTGGAGGAACTCGAGACCATCAGCGGATCCGGCGCCGAAGGAAGAGTAACAAAAAAGGATATACTTGATTACGTGTCAACGCGTAAATCGGGAGGCCCGAGGGCAACCACGGCAGCCGTTACCACATCTGCTCCAACGCCAAAGGTTCACGCATCGTTGAGTTCGGGTGACGAGATCATTGAGATGGACCGGATGAGAAAGATGATCGCGGAGCGGATGGTCGAAAGCAAACGGATCGCCCCGCACGTGACTTCCTTTGTAGAAGCCGACGTGACCACGGTCGTGCAGTGGCGCAACAAGGTAAAATCCGATTTTCAGCGCCAGACCGGAGACGTATTGACGTTTACGCCACTTTTCGTCGAAGCGGTTGTAAAAGCGATCAAGGATTTCCCGATGATCAACATCCAGGTTGATGGAGACCGGATCATCAGAAAGCGTGATATTAACATTGGAATGGCCGTAGCGCTGCCAAGCGGCAACCTTATCGTACCGGTGATCAAAAATGCGGACCAGTACACCATCGCAGGCCTGGCGAGAATCGTAAACGATCTTGCGCGGCGGGCACGTGACAACAAGCTCAAACCGGACGAACTAAGCGGCGGAACGTTCACCATCAGTAACGTCGGCTCATTTGGAAACGTAATGGGAACACCGATAATCATGCAGCCTCAGGTTGGCATTATCGCGCTTGGAGCAATTCAGAAGAAACCTGCAGTTATGGAAATGCCTTATGGCGACGTTATCGCGATCCGTCACAAAATGTTCCTGTCACACTCCTACGACCACCGCGTTGTTGACGGTGCGCTGGGTGGCAGCGTTGTCAGACGTGTTGCTGATTACCTTGAGAAGTTTGACATGAACAGAACGATGTAGCATTCGTTTTCCGATAAAAAACGAAGAAGAGGTTTTGTGCCTCTTCTTTTTTTTGTCGGTTCTTAAAATACTCGTTTATCTGCCCCCTTCAACAGAAAGAGACACTTGAAAACAATCCTGCTATCGAATCAGGTTTTTGCTGGTTCTCACAAGACGATCAGTACTGCTCACCTGCTCTTATCTAATCCGCGGTCCATCGACCAGAGGCTCTCACATAGAGAAAATATAAATAACAAGCAGGATTATAAGTGTTAGCAAAACTTCAGTTGACTTGTTCATGGCCGTCAAAAATTATACAGCATAAAAATATATACCGTTGTTTCCGCGGATCAATGAAAAATGACTTGAAGACGAGACTTTTATCCTGACAAGCGTCACCATTTTCTTGTCTCCCGACATAAGTCCGGCACTGGCATGAGCAAAGTCCGATTCCGAAACGACATGGATCACGAGCATATTGACTGAAAGGATTATCATTTAGGAAGCTATCACTATGCCGCATTCAGGCGAATCATTTTGAATCACGGATAAAGCTTTCATATCGGCGAATACATCACTGAGCCCCCTTGAACGATTTAAGAACGCGTTCGGAACTATTAAAACTTGGCGGATTTTGATTTTCAAATAATAGCAGCACTCAAAAATTAACGCATCATTCAACGCATATCATACCCTCGTTGCGGCGGGCGCTTTTTGTGAGACCAAACCTTCCCGGCTTCGTTACCCTGCAGATTAGCGCGGCAATTCGTGTTATTCGTGTCCTGAAATTACATCGGCTTTCGAATGCCTTGGAAAAGCGGTACATTTTACGACCTAACCAACTTTATGGGAAAAGTCATTTCTTTTATCAGCCGCAAAGGAGGAACCGGAAAGACCACCAATGCGATTCACCTGGCGACAACGCTGCATCATCTTGGAAAACGCGTTGTGCTGATTGAAACCGACGCAAATTTCACCCTGACGACATTGCGTAAGATGGAGCAGTTCAAATCAAAAAACGGCACGGCAGCCTTCGATATTCACGGCAGCGAGGATCTTCAGGTCGCCGAGGAGATCGCACAGCTGAAATCCAACAGGAAGGTCGACATGATCATCGTTGACAGTGCCGGAAAAACGACCGATGAGGGGATAAAGAAGCTATGCCTTGAAAGCGATCTGGTGATCGTGCCGACCAGTCTGACACAAAACGACCTGCTGGTGACGTATCAGACCGTGACCGACCTCGCTCCTGCCCGCGATCTTAATCAGCGCCTCAAGATCGTCGTGCTGCCAAACCGCATTCACAGTTCAACGAATGTTTACACCGTACGGGAGAGCCTCAAAAATCTTGACGCCTTAATATTGCCGGCGATCGTGCCTCAGAAGAATCTTTTTGTAAATTTCAGCACACTCGATGCAGCAAGGGAGTATGAGCCTGTTGCAAGAGCGATACTAAACTATCTGGAATGAGCAAAAAGAAAAACACTCTCAAGGACCTCGATGAATTTCTGAAGCAACAGGCGGCAACGCTTGCACAGCCGGAACCCGTTCCGGTCACTGAGACGCACCGCGTCGAGGTAGCTCCGACGGATTATTCTCCTGAAACCAAGCCGCGCGAGCATGTGACCACCGACATGATCTTCAAGGATCTGGTGCAGCTTTCACGCGAAGAACCCGATTCGTTCCGGCAGAAGCTGTATGCGTTGGTCATTCAGGTCCTCGAAGCCCAGGCCGAATCCATGCCCGAAGACAAGATGTTCATCAATACAGCGCTATACCTCAAAAGTGGTGAGCACTGGAAAGAAGCCATACGTGACTACTGGCACAGGCACGCCTGATCGCCGGGACGTGCTTTCAAAATTTGCAAGCCGGGGACAACAACGTTAAGTTTGACCCGGCAACATAACACGCTATAACCATCCCCTATTTTATGAAATTTGGAACACTGGCCGTTCATGCCGGAGTAACACCCGATCCATCGACCGGCGCAATCATGACCCCTATTTTTCAAACGTCGACGTATGTGCAGGAGTCACCCGCAAAGCACAAAGGCTACGCCTACGCGCGCGGGGCGAATCCCACAAGAGACGCGCTTCAAAAAAGTATTGCCGCCATGGAAAATGGCCGCTATGGTTTATGTTTCTCATC
>CBKWFZ010000146.1:0-7712 GCA_966673785.1 uncultured bacterium | reverse complement strand
GCAGAATATGGCACGCTTGAGAACGTATTGGAAAATGCCGACAAGATAAAAGGACCCATTCCTTCAAGGCCCCAAAGCACGGCGAGATACGTGGTGCCCCAGATCAAGTAGATTGCCAGATAGGCTAGCACGATCTTGGTTTTCTCTTTGCGCATTAATGAGTCATTAAACAGCTCATGTACTATTGTAGCCCTGGGATCGTGGATGGCCAATCGCAGGTTGTAGCACTAAGCTTTTCAAACGGCAAACATATTGTCCTCCGGGTTGTCGAAATTGTACAATTCCGGCGTGGTCATGATCCCTGATAAGACACGAACAGCAATACTCATGCTGTTAGCAAAAGAGAAATGAGTACGAAATGTCCGTCAACAAGTTAACGGCGGATGATCGTTTTCTGCCTGTGAATCCAGAATATCAATCAAGTAACGGGTAGCCCCCTTCTGATTAACCGGGATTTTCAAAAGCCTTTCCCGCAGCCTGCGGGGTGTATATCCTGAGAATCTTTTGACATCCCGGATGAAATGCGCCTGATCATAAAAGCCTGATGAATAAGCAATGTCGAGGAGTGATAAGCGTGGATTATTTCTCATCATTGTGACCGATTCCTGGAATCGAAGCACAGTGATCAAATGCCGGGCCGATACCCCCACCGTTTCAAGCAGCCTGCGCTCGATCAGTCGCTCCGACTGGCCGAATTGCTTCCGGAGTTGGGATACCGTGGTCTTTCCCTTCGAGACATAGATGTTTCGCACGAGTTCCGTCACCCATTGTTGATGGCGGTCATTCCTCCGCAATAGTTTCTTCAGAAAACTAATGAGTACTCCAAATCGTGCACCGGTCTCTTCTGTATTAATTAGTGTTTCAGATACGTCCCAATCGACCACGTCCGCCAGGTCTACGTCTCTTCCGGTAAATTCGTCGGCTCTGCATCCAAAAAATCGCGACAACGACCCAGGGTAAAACTGGACGCCCATTACCTGAATGCCTCCTACGGGATCGAATACTTTGGGCGCTGTATTATACCCCTCGATCGTTGCCCGGTAGAGTGGATTTTTACGATCCAGAACGAATGTAAGACCAGTCGAGTCATTGACAAATGTGCTTACTTGTATGTGGGAGTCATACTGCATGCTCACTTCGAAAGACCAGAAACATTTGACCAGATGGGCCAGTTCCGGTGGCGGGGGAATGATCACATGATTCATTAAAAGCCGTAACGGAATCCCTCGCAAATGGATGTGTTTGATGCCCGTGTTTTTATGCGGAATGTCGGATCACAAAGTTGTATCACGGTTGTCCAAACGTTATCCATGATCACGTTTGCAGTATCCTGAACTACACGTCAGCGAAACCCGTGATTTGGCTAAGGAGTAATCGATGTCTTGTAAGTATGCAGGAGTTCGTGTTCTACGGTGATGGTATCATGGTAGGTGAAACCGAGTCTTGTCAGGAGCCCTATCGATGAAAGGTTTGACGGAATCGTGATCGCAAACAGCGTCATCTGATCAGTGGATTCAAAGCGGAGGTGATTCAGCAGGGCGGATGCCGACTCGGAAGCATATCCTCTGCCATGAAATTCAGGTAAGAATGCGAAACCCAGGTCTTTGAACTCAAGATAATCCCGTTTGATCAAGGTAAGAAGCCCGATTCGATGATCACCTTCCTTAATCCTCACAGTCCAATAATTCCGGTCAGGATCGGCGAGAATTCCCCGCACATATTTTTGCGCATCGAGGGGTGTATAAACTTTCTTGTCGCCGATAAAACGGATCCACTCCCTGGTGTTCACTAAAGACAGCACGAATGCGCTGTCAGCCAGGTTCAGGGGATGGATTGTCAGTCGTTCCGTTGCAATTGTTATGGGCATGGGTTGTGTTAATTTTCCGGTGCCGGCCTACTTCAAAAATCGTGTTTTGTCGAATCAATGTCTTCCATTTCTTCCGAAAACATTAAAAGTCGTTTGGCGCCGGTTATTCAACGCGTGAACTTGTATTTCGGATAATTGCGGACTCCCGGTTTTCAGGCGTGCTTGTCCCATTGCCGGCATAATTACCGCTCGAATTTGATTCTCTGATCAAAGATCCGCGTCTGACCAGTTTAATCCCGGTTTAACTTCATATTTTTTGGCGGCGAATTTACCCGGCGCATTCACCAAAATCTTGAACAGTTCCGACAAAGGTTCATCAATCCAGGACTGTGTTCCGACGATGACCTGTGGAATTGAATCGTGACCTCGACAATGGGGTCCGACTGGATGTGTCGGATTTTTCCAATTCAAATACGCGTCTGACCGATAATTTGCGCAAAAGCGCCTTATGAGTAATTGGATAAACTGGTTTACGTTCTTTGCTGTCACTGTATGCGCATTATCGGCAACGGCTCAGCAGACGGTTCATTTCAGATCACTGGACGGATTAAAACTTACTGCAGATCTGTATGAGGGTGGCGACGGGCCATGGATCGTTTTGTGTCACCTGGCTGGACATAGTCGCGGCGAGTACCGCGAGACGGCTCGTAAGTTGCAGGAATTAAAGTATAACTGCCTTGCCCTTGACGCGAGATCGGGCGATAAGGTACTCGACGTTGAAAACGAATCAGCAAAGGAAGCATTACGCCTCAATAAACCAACGGGCTTTCTGGATGCCGAACAGGATATTTTGGCGGCTGTAGATTTTGCTTACGGGAAGGCTAACGGGAAGCCTGTTGTTCTTCTCGGAAGCTCGTATAGCGCATCTTTGGCATTAAAGGTCTCAAATCACCATCCGAAGGTTGGGGCAGTCATTGCCTTCAGCCCCGGCGAACACTTTGGTTCTGCCCTTACGTTGAAGCCGTATCTGACGGACTTTGACAAGCCCTTGTTTCTGACCTCATCGCAGGATGAGGCTGAAGAAGTGAACGCTCTTGCAGCGACGATAAATAAAAAACTGAAGACTCAGTTTGTGCCAGCCGGAAAAGGCGCTCACGGGTCTATCGCACTCTGGTCTCATGTTCCAGAACATGAGACATACTGGAAGGCCATGATTAGTTTTCTGATGGTTTGGACTGGTGAACACAGGCGTAAGTGAAATTATATGAAAAGAAAGGTCGTACTTTATATTGCGATGTCTCTGGACGGATATTTGGCCGGACCAGATGATGATATTAGTTTCCTGTCACTAGCTAATATTCCCGGGGAAGATTTCGGATACGCGTCGCTGCTTGCCGGCATTGACACGGTGATATGGGGGCGACGTACGTTTGATAAGGTGCTGTCGTTTGGAGACGGCGTGCCTCATGAAGGTAAAAAAGTGTACGTTATCTCGCGTAGCAAGACGGGAAACGCCGGCCACGCTGTATTTGAGAATGACCTTTCTGCGTTGATCAACCGGCTCAAACAAGAGGAGGGAAAGGATATTTATTGTGACGGCGGCGGACAGATTGTCTCGGAACTTTTGAAAGCCAGACTCATCGACAAGGTGATCATCTCCATAATTCCGCATTTATTGGGAAAGGGTATCAGGCTGTTTGGGGATGACTTGCCGGAAACCGGGTTGGTGTTTTTAAGATCGGTCTCGTTTCCCTCGGGATTGGTCCAGCTTTGGTATGATGTTAAACGCCAATAGCCTGAAAGAATCGGAATGCTTGCAGGCTTGCGGCATGAGAATAATCGACATGGAATTTACCGGACAGTATGGCCAGCGGACGAAACCGATCGCGTAACAAACGAGACCCGCGCAAAGTCCCCGACTGTTTATCAATTTCAACATTAAGATTTATATGAAGAGGATAATGTTTCTGATCTGTTTTGCATTCGCCTTTCAAGGATGCCTCAAGCCGGAAGGTACCGGGAATAATGCGTGGCGTCTGGTATACCAGAACAACATGGACGGGAAACAATTGTACGGCGACCGTGAAGAATTGGTGAGTCTTATGAAGAAAGGAGTTCCAATCAGGGTGGCATGGGGTGGCGAGGAAGCTGATGGCTCATCCTGGATTGAGTTTGCGGAACCTGACTTTGTCACCATCATGAACGATTCGGCGGTCGTCGTGCAGTTTCCCATGAGTCTGATTCAAACGCACTATACGGATGCCTCCAAAAGTTATATTGACGTAGCTCATCCATCGGGATGGCGCGCTTTGATGAGCACAACGGGCACGTATCACCAATTTCATCATGATTTTGTCACCAACAAGATTAGCAGGGTGATGTACTGCCGGACAACCATAAGTTGGTTTGCTTTGTCGGCGGCGGACTACTCGTCTGCAAATGAACCAGTGCTTACACCGGCGAATTCTTTTTCTGTAGACAGCGTCCGCTATTTTGATCAAGCTGATTAAATCAATTGACGAATCATCTGAAGATCCCGAACGCGAGATTGAAGGTGACCGTCAATTAACTTGAGCTTTTAAAATGTTGAAGAGGTCATGGCATGTAGAATATTAGCTATCAGTGCGTGTATCTTGCTTACTTATTCGGTAACAAGCGTATCAGGTCAGCAAGCTGTAACATGGTCGAAGCCGTTAGTGTTGGGTCGGACTCTTGGTATCCACTCAAAATTGCTGAACCAGGAACGGATTCTCAATATTTATCTTCCTGAAGGCTATACTGCGGACGATACGACGCGGTATCCCGTTATTTTCCTGCTGGATGGAGCGGTTGATGAAGACTTTATTCATATCGCCGGGCTGGTTCAGTTTCATAGCTTTGAATGGGTTCGTCACATTCCCAGATCAATATTGGTAGGAATTGGAAACGTAGACAGGAGACACGATTTCACATTTCCGACGTCGGTCCCTGAAGATCGCGAGATGTATCCGACCAGTGGAGGCTCGGAGAAATTCATAACCTTTATTCAGTACGAACTGATACCGCTGATCAATTCGGAATTTCGAACGAATGATTCGCGGATGATTATTGCGCAATCCCTCGGCGCGCTGTTGCTGACAGAGATGCTCTTTAAAAAGCCGTACTTGTTTAATCAGTATGTCATCGTAAGTCCAAGCTTATGGTGGGATAACGGTTCTCTGCTCCGTCTTGACGATCAAACCCTGAATCTTGACCTGCTGGCAAACACGTGTGTTTATCTCGCCGTCGGAAAGGAGGGTCTTACACCAGGTCCGGTTGCGAGAGTGATGGAAGTGGATGTTAATCAATTGGCAGACAAACTTCGCCAGGCTCACCCGGATATGCGTCTGCATTTTGATTATTTACCATCGGAAGACCATGGCACGATCCTGCACCAGGCTGTGTCAAATGCTTTCAGGTTCCTGGGTGAGCAGAAGTGAAAGCGAATCCTTATCGTGCTAACATTTCAATTTCCGTTTCACTGTCGGATGCGTGCAATTTCCTGCATTTTCCAGTGCGCATCTTTGAATGAGAATTCACAATTCAAGCTTGCTGATATTCTCATTCGTCGAGATCAAAACTACAACTTATCTGATATGAAAAAAAAGTTATCATTAATGCTGTTGCTTCTCCCATGTTGGACGTACTGTCAGGACAAACCCGGGCAGTTTGTTAATTCCCCTGACGTCCAACAGAGTCGCGCTTATTCGCATGGTGTGTTGGTTAACCGCCATGACACCCGGATGATGACCTCCGGAATTATTGGAACTGACAAAAGTGGAAATTTGGTTGTGACAAGTCCGCGCCTTCAGATCCGGCAGGCATTTGAAAACATTCGTGCGATCCTGACCAGGGCGGGAGCAGGCATAGACGATATCATTGAGATAGAGACATTTTTGGTTGACACGGCTAATTTTCTGGACTATGCGCTCGAACGCCGGGATTTCTTTAGCGGAAGGAGTGTCCCACCGCCAATTAGCAAGACATACTATGCCAAAGCCCTCATCAATCCCAACGCCCTTGTTGAAATAGCCGTTATGGCTAACGTTCCTGCGTCAGCGGCAAAAGACACCAAACCAATTTTTGTCACCGCGGTTGTGCGTGCGAAGAAAGGAAAAGCTGCGGAGCTACGGCGGGAACTGATTCAGAATATTTCCCTGAGCCGTCAGGAACCCGGTTGTCTTTCTTATGAGTTATTTCAGGGGCAGGACGATCCGGACGTTTTTACGCTTCATGAGAGGTGGACAAGCCGTGAGGCTTTCACGAATCATTTTCAAATGCCATACATGAAGGCTCTTTCTTCGAAAAGCAGGGACCTTATTGAGTCGAGTCAAATATTCGTTGTAGACGAACTCGGTGAATAGCGTGGTCGGATTTTTTAAAGTATGGCTATGGCCTGCGTTGCGAAACCAACCGCTGACCCGATATAGCGTTGAATGCTTGAATCAGACCAGTTCCTCAAAGACAATGTCTTGCGATTCAAGTATATCACGAATTAGCGTCAGTGGCGGCGGACATGCCGGTGGTAGAACGATGCGTAAGATCTTGTCACAGTCGTGCAGGTCCACGTTTACCTGGCAAAGTGGGAATTCAGCTTTAAGCGAATCCAGAACTTTCCGGGCGAGGAGCGGCTCCTCAATATTCGTTTTGAATATCAGCACGTTCATAAGCTTAACAGAAATGGTTGTAACGGATAAGCGTGCAAACCTAAACTATGCACCTGATTGTGGCCTTGTATAAATCCGACACTCCTGCAGGATTCTGACGTCTCATTCGCCTGGTCGGATATGTATCACTGTCTCTTTGCCGGCATCCCCTGAAATGCTGGAAATGCCGTGACCTCTGCATTTCGCCGTTACCGGCGGTGCTTTTTTTGCTTTTGAAAGTATCCCGCGTGTTTCAAGATAAGGCATGCGCGATGTCGGCAACGTACAAGTAATGGCATTTGGCAGTTTGTAGTATTGCGTCCCGGAAGTCTATTTGTCCTCGGGAAGATTCAGATATGTTTGGTAACCGGCCCCTTCAATGAGCCTGTGGCTTGTGAAACCATTCAAAATTAATATTCAGAAATGTCCAGGAATTACCAGAACTCAATTTCTCTCCCGACAAACCCGGCGTATGCGTTGAAACTGATCACTGAGCGGGTAGCCGAATGGTGGTCCGCCGATTTCGACGGCGAAGCAGGAAGGGTCGGAGATGTTTTTACCGTAAGATTTAATACTGTCTTTCATACCATGAGGGTCATCCAGTTGTTGCCGGATAGCCTGGTTGAGTGGGAATGCATCGATCAGCATCTTGAAACCCACGCAGGAATTCAACTCGAAAACAAACGGGAATGGGTCGGCAATATTATCAGGTGGGAGGTTCGCAGAGAGGGACAAATGACCAGTCTGAGCATTACCCATTTTGGATTGACCCCGGAAAGTGAGTATTGGCGGATCTGGGGAACAGACTGGAATCAGTTACTTGCAAACATACGGAGGCTGGCGATAACAGGAAAAACACGACCCTTTTATCGCCTTGAGGGCGGGCATCTGGCGAAAGCGAAACGAACCAGCAGAGGAGGAAAATAATGCACGCCGACGGTTCCTGGAACCAGGTAGGTCAGCAGAATCGCCGTTGGAGGAATTTGGAGATTGGGATAATGAGATCTTTGATTGTCGCGTTTATGCGCGTAGTTAATTTTTACATCGCGAGATGCAGTGCATTGCGCTTCTGACTTCGTTTAGAAAGAAATTAGAATCTCCATCAGGATTCTGAATTTTCTTTATTTCGGTAGTAGTACTCAAGAGCTTTGACATTACTTCCGCACGTTTGCATGCTGCACCATTTTCTTCTTCCGTTTTTACTTGTATCAAGAAATAGCCATCCACAATTGGCACATTGG
>CBKWFZ010000145.1:0-7767 GCA_966673785.1 uncultured bacterium | reverse complement strand
GTCCCGCGAAGAAAGGGCGCCGATGTATGAGCTGAAAGCAAAAACAGGCCCCGGTAACGCCTGAGCTACCGCATAACCCGAAAGAAACTCGTCATGGGAAATCGGGTGGTGATATGGTTTTGGCGCGTATTGTCTTTTCAGCTTCCACTTGAGTTGCTTGACTTTCTTTGCCGGTTCTTCCGAACTCGTCGCCGTGGCCTGTTCATCGACAAATTCGGTGTAAAGCAAGGGCACAAGAACCTGGCCTCCTCCAAATACCAGGCTTCCGTTTCGATAAAAATTTTCGAAAAGCTTAACAGGTAACGCCTTCGTCACGCCGCCAAGCACCGCGGCAAAAATGAGAACCCCTGCCCACAGTGAAAAGTTGGACCACTCCACTTTCAACCGGCGCTTTTCTTCTTTCGGCTGAGCCCGATACTTCAGGGACGTAACAAGACCGGCACCGATAATAATTGCAGGAAAGACAAACGGAGTCTGGAAGAAGTACGACACAACCGCAGCGATTATCATCAGGCCAATCCCGGTTTTTGTTTTCACCGTTCGCTGACTGATCACCCACGCGCCATAGCTAACGAAGCCCACGGCCATCGGTTGAATGAAGCGCGTAAACTCTGTTGACCAATTCTTTTCCTGAATGTTCGACATAATTATCGCCGCGGTAGTCATTAGTATCACCGAAGGCAATATCCATATGAGCAGCGTCAGATATGCGAGATTCGGTCCTCCTATTTTAAAACCGATGGCAATGAGCATTTGAGTCGATGCCGGTCCCGGTAAGATCTGACATAGGGAGTTCAGCTCCATCAAATCCTCTTCCGACAAATACTTCCGTTTCTGAACAAGTATCTTTTGAAAATGAGCAAGGTGTGCCTGTGGTCCACCGAACGTAGTCAGCGCAAGGATGAGGACATCCCTCAAGAAGATAAAATATCGAACTCGCTGAAACACTGGATGTGCGGTTAGAATGAGTTCATTTTCCTTCGCTATTTTTTCAATCCGATCTCCCGCAAGCGCTGATCAAGAAACTCACCTGCGGTTATATCTTCCCACTGTTTAGGATGCTGCTCGTCGACACACTGCGGAAGAGCAGCAAGGCTCATCTCCGAACGGGGATGCATGAAAAAAGGAATCGAATAACGTGGCTTGCTCATCGTCTCTCGTGGCGGATTTACGACCCTGTGGATAGTAGACCGAAGTTTTCCGTTTGTGAGACGCTCCAGCATATCACCGACATTAACCACGAGTTGATTAGGAAGTGCTGTGATGGGAATCCAAATCCCATCGCGGCGCAACACCTGTAAGCCGTCGGCACTCGCACCCATCAAAAGCGTTATCAGATTTATATCACCGTGTTCTGCGGCTCTGACAGCATCCTTAGGAACGCTATCCGGGTCATCAATCGGAAAATAGTGAATGGGTCTTAGAATACTATTGCCGTGAAAGATCTTGTCGTCGAAATAATCCTCAGGTAACTCAAGGTAGAGTGCGATGGCGGAAAGCATGTGAGCACCTGTTTTCTCGAGCGCCCTGTAAACAGCCAGACTGCTCTGCCTGAAGGAGGGGACCTCGTCGGGCCAAACGTTGGCCGGGTAATCCTCTTCACGCAACTCTTCGGCTGTCAGGTCTTGTCCGACGTGGTAAAATTCTTTGAGATCACCGGTGTTTCTTCCCTTGGCATGCTCCTTCCCTTTGCCCGTGTATCCGCGTTGGCCGGCGAGATCGGAACGTTCGTACTTCTTTTTAACTTCATCCGGAAGCGCGAAAAAAAGTTTTATGTCTCTGTAAATTTCCTCCTGCATTTGGTCGGTGAGGAAATGATTCTTGATCGCGACAAAACCGATATTATTATACGCCTGCCCGAGCGCCTCGACAAACCTGATTTTCGTATGATAATCATCGCCGTAAAAATCGGCCAGATCGAGTGAAGAGATCTCGTCGTAAAGCACATCTGCCATAGCCAGAACAGTTTTTCCGAAAGCTATGCATTTTTAAGTAATTTTACGGGGAGGGCAACGCCCAAAACACCTAAGTCGCTAAGGAAGCACAGTCGGCGCACATGGCCCGATTTTTTAGCTGTTTGAAAACTTTAACCCTTTTACTCATGAAGACCTCCCGACGAAATTTTATTGAAGCAACCACTAAAGCAACCATCTTTGGGTCGGTAGTTTCTGCAATTGCAGGCTCACATCATGCATTTGGAAAGCCCCTCGGGTCAGCGTTAGAATTCAAGCAGATCAAATTACCTTACGGTTTTGATGCACTTGAACCCTACATCGACGCGAAAACTATGGAAATTCACTACACGAAGCATCACACGGGCTACGTGAAGAACATCAACGACGCTATTTCAGCGGAAAATCTTGATTTCAAAGACGAAAAACAGCTATTCAAAAAAGCGCTGGGGTTGTCCGACAAAGTTCGAAACAACGCTGGCGGTGCCTGGAACCACAACTTCTTCTGGCAGGTAATGAAACCAAATGGGGGAAATCCTACCGGCAAGATCGCCGAGGCGCTGAATGGTGCCTTTGGTTCTATTGACAGTTTCAAGGAGAAGTTTACCCAGGCGGCGCTCGGCCAATTCGGATCAGGATGGGCCTGGCTGGTCTCGCAGAATGGCAAGCTCGTCATTGGATCAACACCAAATCAGGATAACCCGCTTATGGACGGCGTGAAAACAACCGGGACTCCGATACTTGGGCTCGACGTATGGGAACATGCTTACTACCTGAAATACCAGAATAAACGTGCAGAGTACGTACAGAACTGGTGGAACGTGGTCAACTGGGATGAGGTATCGAAGCGTCTCGGCTAAGCCTTATAAAGATCATCTGAGCAATTCGCGCAATACCTGGAGCGATCTCATTTCGCCGCCAAATCCGGAATGCTCCTGATAAAATCGAATGAGCAGGTCGAGAATCTCCCGGCGCTGCTCGTTCGATATGTCAATCGGCTGAAAATAATCTGCCGTCAACAACGCGTTCAGCTTAGCTTCGATCAACGGATTGGTTACCCGCAAACCCAACACATCCTCTTTCACCTGTGGTCCGAAACCCAGGAAACTGCTTAACTTGATCAGGAAAATCAGGTGAAAGTTGCTTACGGCGGCATCCGCCGAATCGAGGGAAATGAGAGACGCTATCAGGAAATCACAAAGCTCCTTTGCATGGCTTTCCTCACGGACCGTCCTGTTCACCACCTCCGCGATAAACATCAACACCGACGACTTCGTCACATCCCTGTACACGGATGCGTAGGGATGCAGACATCTCACTTCCCTGATCCGGTTAATATTGGCGTTCTCCCGGTGATACACGACCAGATCTAGAAGGGTCATTGGCTGAAAGAGGGCAATCTTTCCTGATGCCTTCTTGCTGCGAACACCATTGACGATATAACTCTGAAGACCAAACTGGTCGGTAAAAATCGTGGCGATGATGGACGTTTCGCCATATCGCGTGAACCTGAAAACTACACCTTTCGCTTTGTAGAGCACCGCACCTAATTTACGACGGCAATTTTTCCAACAACGCTTTCGCTCCCGTCGCCGCGTACGGCAAATACGAGATACATACCGGTTCTGACGCGATTGCCGGCATGGTCACGGACATTCCACGAAGCAGTCCCTCCGTTAGCCTGCGTCTGCCAGATCAACCTGCCCGAGACATCAGTTATTTTAACGATGGCGTCCGAGGCGAGGCCGGATATTCCGACGAGACCGGAGAAGGTTGAAGTCACCGGGTTAGGGAAGACTTTTACCTGATCGAATGAATCGTTTGATTTCGTCGCATCACTCCGGAATGAGACCACCCCTCGCGCAGTTGCAAAAAAAACCTCGCCGGACGTGTGATCAACTTCGATGGCCACAATTTCATCCGAAAGCAATGGACTGTTTTCCGTGGTGAAGTGGCCCAGGGATGATTCGCCGGACGGGCTGAACAGCCATACCCCCCGTTGCGTTCCCATCCATTTCCGGTTGCCCCCGTCGACGGCAATCGCGGTTACGCGGTCATCGCGCAATAAGAAACGGTTCTCAAAGAGTGGTTTGATGGCGTCGCTGCCCGCGTCAAAAAAATAAGCAACACCGGCGTTCGTGCCTGCCCAGACGTAACCATCGCGGTCCATCGCCAAAGCGTAAACAGCGTTACCTGGTAATTCACCCTGCTGATCCTGCGTAGTCAAATAACGCGACTCATTGGTTCCGCGGTTGTAAACCATTAATCCGCCTCCCCGGGCGGGATCGAGAATAGCCCATACGTTTTGCTGATAGTCCGTAATCAGTTTCAGCGGATAACGCGTGGCCGGGAAGGAACCCGGAAACGCCTCCCAGGAACTGCCGTCAAAGAAATGCAATGGATTAACTGCGTCATAATTCGCCGCGTATAAACCCTGCGGTGTCGTCACAACGCTCGTGACATAAACGCCGTTATTTCCGGGGTCGCTATTTAACAGCGTACTATTCGAATCATCGTATTTCATGCTGCCAACCGTCACACCATGGCCAAATGATGCAATAACACGTTGTCCGTCGGTTGAAAAATCAACATCGGTTAAGTCCGACACCTGGGTTTGTTCGTTATCCCATCCACCGTTGACAAAAAAGTCCAGCGTACCAGGCCTCCCCAATGGTTGAGCATCAGCGTCCCGTCCGCCGGAAGTTGCGTAGATCCGGTTACTGACAAACACGAGATTGTTTATGGAATCGGTGGACGGACCATCTGGCAGGATCGATGAAACATCATTCGATGTGAACGCGATCAGACCTGTCCTCTTCCCGGCGATCCACACCGCGCCCGTATCATCTGCAACTGCGTCATTGGCAGCTATTGGCGAACCGGCGATCAGCGGGGATAGCCCGTTGTCATCATCATATCTATAGATGTCGTCCCCGGCAGTGATAAGTAACGATCCTTCATTCGTATCGAGGGCCAACACCGTGCGATCCGTCAGAAATGATTCCTGCGCCCATGTTCCCTCGCGGTATGCATAGACGCCCGAGCCGATGCCGCCTGCATAAACTGCATTATCAGACGCGGCAATGGCAACCATTGGAGCAGGCAGGGATGCTTCACTGAACCTTACCCAGTTGCTGAAGTCGAGAAGGTTCGCTGACAATTCGCCGGCCATAACACCCTGCGCAGTAGCCAGGAAAACGCGATCGTCAAGAAAAGCAGAACCACGAATGCTCAACGTACTGCCTGAAGGTCCAAGGTCTCTCCATGTTTCCCTTATCTCCATGCGTTGAAGGTCGAATACCAGTACACCATAATCAGTGGAGAAGTATGCGAAGTCTCCCTGGACCTTGATCGAGTTAACCTTCTTCGATCCGGCGATAACTGTGCCTCTCGCCGGGTCGAAGAATGAGACCTTATTGTCAGCGATGATATCAAAGGTTCCCTCGTCATATGCAACAAGCAAGAGATTCCGGGTCGCGTCGGCGGCTATCGCGGTAATTCCGGTTCGGCTAAGCGCGTTTCCTTTATGAAGCGTCTGAAAGCTGTTGTCTGACTTGTCCACAACAATTACTCCGTTGGGAGCTGCAGCATACACGAAGGCATCGCCCGCGGCAACATCGATTATCCGGTTAAACGAAACATGCAGTCGCCATTCGCCAAGAGGGATATCGTATTGGGCATGCACGGTTACCGTTGATGCCACCAACGCGTAAATTAAAAATAGTGTACGGCTTCTCATTTCACCTGTTTTGATCTCATGCCTTCCACAAACGCCTTCCTGCTCCGTGCCTCGTACTCATTTCGTTCTCCCAGTACCACTTGCTTTTGATCGGGCGATAACCGGAACGAGAACGACGCGAGCTCTCCCGTCTGCGCACAGATCGCGTGCACTTTGGTGACGAATTCCGCAATAGCGAGAAGATAGGGCATCGGACCGAAAGGCTTGCCTTCAAAATCCATGTCAAGTCCGGCGACGATAACGCGTTTTCCATGATTTGCCATTGTATTGCACACTTCAACGATTGAGTTATCAAAAAACTGCGCTTCATCAATTCCAATCACATCGCAATCTCCGGAGAGCAGAACGATATCATTGGGAAAGTCAACCGCAGTCGAACGGATAGCGTTTTCGTTATGGGAAACAATGTTTTGATCGTGGTAACGTTTGTCAACCTTCGGCTTGAATATTTCCACCTTCTGATTGGCAATGATCGCGCGATTAAGGCGACGAATCAGTTCTTCCGTTTTTCCGGAGAACATACAACCTGTGATCACTTCAATCCAGCCCATCCGACTGGCATCCCGTTTTCTTCCAAAATGCGGTTCTACAAACATCAGGCTAAGATAGAATTAAGATATGAGAAACTGAACGGAGGTCGCCCACCTAGGTATCCAGGTAGTCAAGGTGCGGAAGCTTGCTCTCCGCTGGCACATATATCTCGATATTGCCTGTAACGAATGTCTGACAGGCAAGGCGTTCGTTATCCGCCAAAAGGTGCTTTTGCCGGTATCGCTGCTCAGCCGCTGAAGGAGGACTAAGATTGCTGATACCGTTCAGCACAATAGCTTTACACGTGGTGCACCGGCCTTTTCCACCGCACGCGTGCATCCAGTCTATCCCGGACGCGTGGATATGGTACAGCAATGGCCGGGTGCTGTCGCGCAGCTCAATCGTCCTGCCAAGGTTCCGGATAAATACCGTGAAGTTCATCATCCTTTGGCTATGTCAATTCGATATATTCCTCTGGGACATTGTTGATTATCGATTAACTTTATAGCAAATATGTAAATTATTCTTCCGCCAATGGATGAAAAGATAAGCCTTGATGCGATTGGTCAATACGGGGATCGTTATTCCGAAAAAGTTCTTCAGACCTTTTTTTCCGCCCGGGACAGGATCACCGGACCAGAAATTCTCACGCTAACCAATGTGCAGCAGGTTAACCTTTTCGTGATTCATGAACTTTTTAAGGCATGGAAGGAAGACCAGAAAAAAATCAAGAGCCCATATTTTGATTTTGAAGACCCCGCTGTCAAAGACGCACTGGATCAATTGATGAAACTTTTGTCGCAAAAGATATCCATTGACGCCAGGCATTTTGAACCGCTGCTTAAGAAGGCGGTACGTCAGTCGTTGCTGGTAATTTTCGATCCTTACGACTACTTCTCCATTTTGATAACAGGCACCGATAACCGACTTGAAGTTTCCGCATTCCGCGAGGAAATCAGGTACCTTAAGGTTAATAAGGCGCCGTTGGAAAAGATGCTCCAAAAGCTCGAGCAAAAATCGGTGACAACCGTATCCGGAAACGAAGCGTTCGGAATTCTCGATCAAATTCTTGAAGAAGTGAACTTCAATCCGGATGATGTGGAGCATTACATCGAGCTTTTTTCGTCGGTTCATCCGCTGGACCCGAATTCATTTTTTGAGCCAAAGCAGGATGACAGACCGGAAACAGAACCGGTCAGTGCGATCGACGAAACAGAAACCAGAGATCAAGAAGTCGCGTTGGCGACCGAACCGGAGCCTGTCCAACCGCCTGCCTATGAACACAAGCAAAACGCGCCGGTTCCAACGCTTAATGAACAGCACACCAGGGAACCGCGACCAACGCTTGCCGATAATTTCAAACGCATCTCAAAAATCCGGGAAAGTCTGACGATCAACCAGAAGTTTATGTTCACCAAAGTTCTTTTTCACGGTGACTTTGAACTTTTCAGTCGCGCCATCGAACGGCTCGACCAGTTTGATTCGTTACCTGCAGCGTTGCGTTATCTTGAAGACGAGCATGCTTCGACCTGGGACCGCGAGAGT
>CBKWFZ010000144.1:0-7852 GCA_966673785.1 uncultured bacterium | reverse complement strand
GAACTCCATATTTCTAATGAGACGTCTAAAACTCATATTAAGAACATCTACAGAAAGCTGAACGTGAACTCCAAAACGGAGGCGGTCCGCAAGGCGATTTCGGAACGGCTTGTTCATGTTGGATAGACGGGGTTGAATTGAATCAAATAAAAGGAGAGGACGAGCCTCTCCTTTTTTTTATCTGATAACGACTCGCTTACGAAGACAAATGATCCGCCCGAAAGAGTGGGTGACGGGACTACCGCAAAATGTCAGGATTCGCGTCTGTACATCGTCGATACCTACCGAATGTTGGGGATATCAGGGTGATACCGCTGACTTTCATAATTGTCAATCTTTGATTCCTAAAAAAAAAATTGAGATTATGATGAAAGCTTTACTGACTATTCTAATGTGCATGGCTTCCGTTTACGGGTGGGCACAACGCACAGTGACTGGCAGAGTCACGGCGCCTGACGATGCTGCATTACCTGGTGTGAATGTGGTTGTGAAAGGAACGAGTATTGGTACAAGTACCGATGTCGACGGCAACTACACACTGGAGGTTCCTGGTGAAAACAAGGTGCTGGTTTTTACATTTATTGGTTTTGAAACGCAGGAGATCGAGGTGGGTAACAACACGCGGATCGACGTTCAGCTTGCAGAGGATGCCAGGCAGTTGTCCGAGGTTGTCGTTACTGGTCTGAATATTCCTCGGGAAAAAGCTTCACTTGGCTATTCCGTTTCAGAACTGGGTGGTGAGGACTTGTCGCAGGTTAACCAGTCTAACGTTGTTAACTCGTTGTCTGGCCGGGTCGCCGGCGTTCAGATTACCGGAGCGAGTGGCAACATGGGTGGTTCTTCAAGGATTACGATACGGGGTGTCAACTCGATCACGGGTAACAATTCGCCGTTGTTCGTGGTGGATGGTGTCGTGTTAAATAACAGCGATTACAATTCCACGAACACCGCCCGTGGTGCGGGTGGTTACGATTATGGGAATCTGGCACAAGACATCAACCCCGACGATATTGCTTCTGTCTCTGTGTTGAAAGGTCCGAATGCAGCCGCACTCTACGGGTCGCGGGGGGCTAATGGCGTAATTCTTATTACGACTAAAAAGAGCTCGCTTAATAAAAAAGGTCTGGGCGTAAAGATCAGTTCCGGACTCTCATTCGATAAGGTTTTTATTCTTCCCAAATATCAGAACCTGTATGGCGGAGGCAGTACAGTTCCGGATGGTAATGGAGGTGTTAATGGATTTGCTCAGCAGTCTATAAACGGCAAAGTGTATTCGATTGTCGACTACAGCGTTGATGAGAGCTGGGGACCCCGGTACGATGGGCAAAAGGTATTGCACTGGAACGCTTTCGATCCCTGGGCTACGGAAAATTACCTTGTTGAGCGCGAATGGAAGGCTCCATCGAACGATGTTCGTGATTTCTTCAACACCGGCGTCACGGCCAACAACAATATTGAGCTTACAGGCGGAAATGAAACGTCGAAGTTCCGTCTAAGCTACACGCGAATGGACATGAAGGGCTACATGCCTAATAGTACATTGGATAGAAACACGATCAGCTTCAATGGTTCCTCAAAACTGGGCATAGTGGAAGCGTTCACAAACTTCAATTATGTAAAGAACGAGGCGACAGGCCGCCCTTCAACCGGATATGACGATAATAATGTCATGCAGAAGTTCAATCAATGGGGTCAGCGTCAGCTTGATATGGAGCAGCTGAAATCGTATAAGAATCCTGATGGTTCACAGAGGACCTGGAATCGAAGAGCGTGGGATGATCCAACCCCTAACTACTCAGACAACCCCTACTGGACCCGTTACGAGAACTTTCAGAATGATACCCGGAACAGGGTATTTGGGAACGTCGGAGCCCATGTGAAGATCACCGAATGGTTAAGCGCGCGGGGAACGGTAAATGCCGACTATTACACACAACGGGAAATGGAACGCGTTGCCATCGGCTCGCAGGCGCTTTCATCTTTTTCTGAAAGCCTTCGGGAGTTTCTCGAAACCAACGCTGAACTTTTGTTTCTAATCAATAAAGATTTCGGGGAAAACTTTGATCTGGTTGGAACATTAGGCGGAAACCGGATGGACCAGACTTATCATGCGAACATAGGCCAGACCCTTGGCGGACTTGTCATTCCGGGATTTTATAATCTCAGCAACAATGTATCCGGTGTTGGCATAACGGATTTCGAGCGGCGGAAACGCATAAACAGTGTTTATGGAAGTTTAAATATCGGTTACAAAAATACGGTATTCCTGGAACTGATGGGGCGAAATGACTGGTCTTCGGCGCTTACTTCGCCGGCGGGAGGGGGCGATAACTCCTACTTCTATCCTGCGGCGAACCTCAGTTTCGTTTTTTCTAATCTCAATGCTTTCAATAGCGTTGCGTGGTTATCTGAGGGCAAGATCAGAGCCGGGTGGGCACAAGTAGGAAATGATACGGATGCTTACAACAACAATCTGATATACAATGCTGATCTGGTGAATAATCAGTATCCCTACACTTTTGGCGGACTTCCATTGTATAGTGTCGCCAACATTAAAAACAATCCGGATCTGACATCAGAAACGATCACGTCTTTCGAGCTCGGTACGCAACTAAGTTTCCTGGACCGCCGGATTGGTGTAGACTTCAGCTATTTCAAAAAGAAGTCATCGGATCTAATCCTTCCGCTTCAGGTATCGGGAGCAACGGGCGTAACGCGGGTGTTTGTCAACTCGGGCGAAATGACGAACAAAGGATTTGAAGTCCTGCTTACCGGAACCCCTGTTCGTCAGGAAAACGGATTGGTTTGGGAGATCGCCGTTAATTTCTCGAAGATCGATAACAAAGTAGATCATCTCTATCAGGATCTGGACGCGTTTACACTGACGAACGCTCCATTCCGTGCCAGCCTCGCTGCGATCGTAGGAGAGTCGTATGGCTCGATACGTTCGACGGATTTTATGTACGATAAGGACGGCAACAAGGTAATCAATACCAACGGCAGGTATAGGACCTCAGCCGTAAAAACAATCGGAAACGTGCTGCCCGACTGGACCGGCGGGGTAACGAACACATTCCGTTTCAAAGGAATCGACTTCTCCTTCCTGATCGACGTTCGGCAGGGAGGTCAGTTTTTTTCAACAACCCATATGTGGGGAAGCTATTCAGGTATTCTTGAAAAGACAGCAGCCAATGGTATTCGTGAAAACGGAATTGTGCTTGACGGATATGTCGTGAAGCTGGGCCAGGATGGACAGCCACTGTACAATGAAGACGGAACCGTTCAAACCACTGGCCCTAATGAGACACGGATTTCCGGACAACTCTGGGCACAGGATATGTACCAGGGTCCGGCCAAGCAGAATATTTTCGACGCCAGTTACGTCAAACTGCGCGAAGTACGCCTGGGCTACACGTTTCCGGCTCAGCTAACAGGGCCGCTCAAAAATCTTCGGGTCTCTGCTTTTGGCAGAAACCTGGCGATATGGGGTAGCTCGGCGACGGATTTCGTGGACCCTGAGAATACGACGAGCTCCGGAAATATCCAGGGAATTGAGGGTGGCGCGTTGCCCAGTCTTCGAAGCTACGGTTTCAATGTAACGTTCGGTTTATAATTCACTTAATGAACAATCATATGATAAAAGATAGAGTCCTGCACCTCGTATACATAATGATAGTCTTTTTGATCATTTCGTGTACGGAGGATTTTGAGAACATAAATACGGATCCGAACAATCCCACGAAGGTTAAGACATCGTTTCTGATGACCAATGCCCAGAAAGGGTTGATGGATGATATGTATGATGAATGGTTTGGTGGCCGGCAGGGATATGCATACGCACAGTTCTTTGCGCAGCGCGATTACAATGAGGAGGATCGGTATCAGCTCCGGCAGGAGACAAACAATACGTACTGGATCCTGATCTATGGAGACATCATGGATTTGGTTGAGATTATCCGGCTGAATACGGAGGCCGGGGAAGCAGGTAGTCAGAACGAGATCGCGGCAGCACGTATCCTCAAGGCTTGGGCCATGCAGATACTGACTGACACGTATGGCGATATTCCCTATTTCGATGCGTTTCAGGCGGAAAAAAATGTATCGCCTGCGTACACCCCTCAGTCGGAGATTTATGCCGACCTGATCAAGGAACTCACAGAAGCTGCAGCACAGCTTGATCTTTCCAAGCCAGTGTTTGGTGAGGGTGATATAATTTACAATGGCGATGCGGCGAAGTGGAAGCGTTTTGCAAATTCATTGAAAATGCGTGTAGCCATCCGTATGTCCAATGTTGATCCGAATTACAAGACGTATATTCAAAACGCCATTTCCGATGGGGTGTTCGAGAGCAACGCAGACAATGCCTTATTTCGTTTTCTGAACGAACCGCCCAATGCCGCTCCGTTGTACGATGCGTACTATGTTTCGAACAGAAATGATTTTTCGCTTTCAAAACCTTTTGTTGATCTGTTGTCCGGCCGAAATGACGAGCTAAATAGTAAGACGAATCCGTTCGAAGGACTTTTTGATCCGCGGCTGTCTGTGTTTGCCGTTGCAAATGAAAGTGGCGAATTTGTCGGCATGCCCTATGGCATTCCGAGGGAGCTTACCAGCACAGCCCGTCCGGGAACGATTGACTTCACAAAGGGCGGTCTGGTGACCGCGAGAAACCTCGCGCTACCTTACATGGACTATGCCGAGGTATGCTTCATTCGTTCTGAGGTTGAGAACTGGAGTCAGGAATGGTATGAAAAAGGTGTGGCTGCATCCATTGAGCACTGGGCATGGGAAGCCGGGCTGACCGGAACGTTGCCGCCAAATTACAATGATCTGGCGAACGCTTATATCGCGGCTTTGCCTGCTGCGACTCCTGAAACCGTTGCAACCCAGAAATATATTGCTTTGTTTATGCAGGGATATGAGGCGTGGGCGGAATACCGCAGAACCGGTTTTCCGAGTACGCTGGTCAGACCCGGCCAGATCGCTTATGAAATGGCAGACGGAACTCCTGTTGTCTTCGAGGCACTGGAGGGTGATGATATTCCACGCAGAATTACATATCCTGTCATCGAGCAAAGTCTGAATCCCGAGGGGTATCAGACAGCCGCTGACCGCATCGGCGGCGATGATCTCGGAGTTGCAGTCTGGTGGGATGAATAGATAGATAGGTTAGGTTGAGGGCCGGCTTTAAGCCGGCCCTTTATTCATCTGCTCGCGTTTGTCATTAAATTTATCACTGCAGTCATAATGAATAAAGTTCATCCAGGGTTACACCCGGCAAGCCTCACGAATAGTTTGCAGTTGGCAATAAGACAACGTTTAAAGCGTGGGCAAGTAACAAAAGATATCGGGCTGCCTATTCTGTTGCAGGGTTTCGGAACAATCTGCAGACCAATTGGTCGTTGCCTGGACCAGAGAGGGACTACGTCCGCATTAGTGCAATCAATCCAGCCATACCAGCTATATGACGGCATGAGTGGCGAAATTGTTCGCCATCAAGAATTTTAAGCAAGGGGCCTCCGTAATATGCGGCATGACAATAAGAAAAATCTTAATCGGTGGATTTATCATAGGGACGCTGGACATCATTTGCGCGATCCTGCAGACGCTGATAAAAGGGCGGGATCCAGTCATGATGCTCAAATTTATAGCAAGCGGATTCTTCGGGCCGGAAGTGTTTGCACGCGATAACGTGTATGCATTGTATGGAATTCTGTTTCATTACGTGATCGCAACGATTTGGACCGCGCTGTTTTTTACAGCCTATACCAGGACATCGATCTACAGAATTAACCGCTGGGTACTCGCTACGGGATACGCTTTAGTCGTGTGGGGCGTAATGAATTTCGTGGTGCTGCCTTTATCGAACACGCCGGATATTAAGTATGACCTTGCGGCTATGATCGTTTCGCTCGCAATATTGTTTCTCGCAGTTGGATTTCCCCTGGTCTTTCTCGCGGGGTGGTTTTTCAAAAACAGACAGAGGACCTGGGAGAATTAGTGTAAACATGGTTTGTGTCATTGGTTTCCCGGAATTCAACTCCGCGGAGACACGCAAGCCGTCTCGTAAAACTATTGTCGGGACTTCTATATCGCTATTTATCCTGTCATCGGGGTTTCCAGTTCTGCAACATGTTGATAAGCTGGGAACGTGATCGGGATGGTGAGGGAATGTGGGCTGATTGATCACAAACATCTTGTATCCCTTCCGTGTAAACCGTCCTATTGGAGCAATAGAATCGTTCATCCGGTTGGCGCCCTAATTTATTCGTATTTGATCGCCGGAGAAGCCACGCGATTTTGATTACTTGCATAAAAGTCACGTGAATTTCATCAAGACCTTCATAATAAGCAATAAGCCGCCCATTCGGTTTCTTCGTCATTTTCTTTTCTGGGCGGTAGATGTAATGAATTGGGTGATGGTCGTGGGAAGCGTCCGGGAAATCGGAGAAGGCGATTTCAAAGCGTTGTTTGCCACCCTTCCGTTGGTGATGCTCACCACCTATTTTTTAATGTACGGTTTGGTTCCCCGGTTTTCCCGGAAAGAGAAGCGAGCATTATCCGTCCTGCTTTTGCCATTGGTGTTGATCGGCATGGGAGTCAGCATAAGAATTATACGATATCTTCTTTTGCCGCCCTCCGAGGCGGCAACGTTTTCTGTGTTTGCGCCGGGCCTTATTCTTGGTGAAATCTTTCGTTGGCTGTCCGTAATTTCTTTCGCAGTGATGATTAAGGTTATCAAGAGCAAGATAATCCTGGAACAGCAGAATGAACTGCTTCATAAGGAAAAGCGGGATGCCGAATTGAATTTTCTCAAGGCGCACATGCACCCACATTTTCTTTTCAATACCCTTAACACGTTGTATGGCGAAACGATAAAGGAATCGAACGGAGCCGGGAAAATTGTCTTGCAGCTTTCGAACCTCTTGCGATTTACGCTGGAGGAATGTAATAAAAGGAGAATACCACTGAAGAAAGAATTGCAGGCTATCAAAGACTATATTGATCTTGAGAAGTTAAGACATGGTTCCCGGCTGAACGTCATGTTAGATCACTCAGACGCTGATGAACGGATATTGATTTCACCTTTGCTATTGCTGCCATTTGTTGAAAATAGCTTCAAACACACGTTAAACAACATTCGCGGGCGCGTGGCCATATCGATTAATGTTACTTCAGGGAATGGTATACTGCAATTCAGGATTGAAAATGACCTGGTTGAACGGTTTGAGGATCGCTCAGTGCCACATTTTCAGCAGGGAATCTCAAATGTCAGAAGACAACTCGACCTTCTCTATGACACCAACTATGAGTTGAAAGTGGAAGACATCAATAGAAAGTTTTGCGTCACACTACGAATGCCAGCAATGGAAACAATGTATGAGTAAAGTATCTTGTGTAATTATCGAGGACGAAAAACCGGCGCAGGAAATCCTGCGGAGTTACATCGCCAAAGTGGAATGGCTGGAGCTTGTTGCAGTTCTCGACGATGCGATTACGGCAATGAATTTTCTCCGGAGAAAGGCGGTGGATATCATATTTCTTGATATTCAGGTTCCTGAACTATCCGGTCTCGAATTCTTGAAAGTTTCCAAAACACCGGCTGCCATTATTATCACGACGGCTTATTCTGAGCATGCTATTGAAGCGTTTGAATTCGCGGTGATGGATTATCTGAAGAAGCCTTTTTCATTTGAGCGTTTTTTAAAGGCCGTGAACCGCATCTCCCACGGTGATATGGCGATCCCTGCATCCACGGCAGCATCCGGGGCCGGCGATGAGCCCTTCGCGTTCTTCAACGTAAACAAAAAAATGGTCAAGGTAATTTTTTCACAAATTCTCTTCATTGAAA
>CBKWFZ010000143.1:0-7861 GCA_966673785.1 uncultured bacterium | reverse complement strand
CTATCGATTCACCGTCCTGTTGCATGTTATCATCGACCTCCACAAACAGCCGGTGGAAGATGTACATACAGCTATGGTAAACATAGAGACGGTGTGATTCGTACAGCTTGCCGACGTTCTGCATTTCCTTCATCAGCAGGCTCAGGCCAAGTTTCTCAACTTCGCCGCCGTTCAGCATATAATCGCCGTACTTCTTGAAGTAATCGGCAAGCAGGTCTTCCGCCTTATCCACGGCAAGCATATACGCCACGTGGCGGTTGTACAACTGTGAATATTGGAAGTAGTCAGGCGAGTTGATATTCAGTTTTTTGAGGGACTTATAGATAACGGTAAGCTCGTTCGCAAGGTCGTAGTCAAGCAGTTCTTTTTCGAGCTTTTTGAGCGTTGCAATAGAGATCGCGCGCTTTTTCGTAAAGAGAACTTCGTTGATATTGGCAACTTTCCTCAGAACATCGGTTCGCGGGCTTTCCAGCTGACCCATCAGAAACTCTTCGATCTTCAGATTAAGGCGCGAACGCAATGTATAATACGCGTTGGCATTCACATCGAGTTCTGTCATGATCTTGTTATCCGACAGCTGGCGCTCGCGCAGCGATTTCAGCAGATAAGCCGATTTCTCCGCGTTGCTTTCAATCAGTGAATCATAAATAGCCTTGAAATCTTTTTCTGAGAGTTGTTTAATGATATTCTTAAGCTTTGCCATGAGAGAGTGTTAAACAAACGGAAAATTTACAAAATTTATTACATCATCCAACACCATCGCAACGTTGGGGCAATAAATCTTGACCCGAACTTCGTAGTTTTGCGATTTGCAAATATAGGATCAGACATTGTTTAGAAAAGTCATCACTGTATTTCTTGTGCTGCTAATTCCCACTTCGATTCACGCGCAGGTGAGGGAAAAAGCCGCGCTAAAAAATCTCAGCGCCGGGCGATGGAGCAAAACTCTGTCTGCCCTCCAAAAATCATTGCTCAAAGACTCTGCGAATGTACCCGCTTTTTACGTACTGAGCCAATTTTATTTCACAAAGGAAAACCCATCCTTCAACCTCGACTCAGCTTACAAGTATGCCGAGATCGCGCTGACCCGGTGGAACAGTGACGTGCCCGATAAGGACCGGGAAAAGTGGAGCCGCTTTCCGGTCGACAGCGCCACGCTTCTTGATCTCCGTCGCCAAATCGAGAGATCAGCGTTTGAACATGCTCATAGTCAGGGTCTTGAGGAAAGCTACATCAGGTTCATACATGCGTTCCCCTACGCTGCCGAACGCAATGATGCGATAGACCTGCGGAACGCGGCAGCCTTTCGCAAGGCTGAAGAGGAAAATAACTACCAGGCATTTCTCGCCTTCATCGACAAATATCCGGATGCCCGCGAGGTGCCTGAAGCACGGTCACGATATGAGAGGCTTCTTTTTGAATACTTCACCCGTGATCAAAGACTGGAAAGCTTTGAGCTTTTCCTGCGCGACCATCCCGAAACGCCATACCGTGCACAGGCTGAAAAAAGCATCTTTCAGATCCTAACCGCACCGGGCGCGCCATCTTCCTTCCTGACTTTCCTCGAACGATATCCAGCCAGCAGGTTCTCGAAGACAGCTGCTGATATACTCTATCACGTCCTCGCAGAGGAACGTAGCGAAGCTCTTTTCCCCAAAGCATTTGTCACCGACTCGCTTGCGGACATCATGCGTTCGGAGAGGGAGTATCTTGTTCCGTTCCTGACTGGTGGGCACTATGGATTGATGGCTGCTTCCGGAAACGAAGTGTGGCCGGCCCGTGAGTCTGACATCCCCGGTGGGTACCTGTGCGGAAACATCACCGACGATGTGATTCAGCTTGCCGACAAGCTCATCACGCGTAACGGGAAGACGCTGCTCAGCGGCGAAAGCATCCAATCCATCGATGATCTCGGCTATGGGTTTCTGATGGTGGAGACCCCGCGAGGGAAACTCGTGATGCACAAAAGCGGTCTGATGCCTTTTGATTTCAGGGTCCGGGATGCAAAGGTTCTTCGCGGCCGGGTGCTTGCGATCGAAGATTCCAAAGGGTGGGGTCTGTTCTCTTTCGCTGGAAAAAAGTTAGTGGATCCCCAGTATAAGGATATTACGGTTGCGGGCGACGTTTTTGTTTTTTCGAACGGCAAGACGCTTGTCCTCAATACGCTCGAAAAGCTCACTGCCACTGACGCAATGAAGGATGCTGCCCCGCCATCTCAGTTCTCCGAAGTCCGGCGAATGGGAGAAAACCTGTGGGTGAAACGTGACAGCCTTGAAGGACTGATCGCGCAGGACGCACGCGAGCTCATTCCCATGGGGAATTATAAATTGTCGTCCTCTTTCTTCGGAGGGACGGGAAATACCAACAATGGCATATTTACTTTCAATGTGTACGGTGAACGATCGGAGTATTTCAGGTCCATCGAGGTCCGCGAGCCATGGGTGGCGGCGAGGTTGCCGGAGGGCTGGGCGCTGTACGACCCGCAGCAGCGAATTACAAAATCTATTCCCTATGACTCGGTTGCACTTGCGGGAAATTTCGCTTTGGGACAAAAAGGCGATTCGGTAGAAGTTCACTTTGCCGGCAGACCGGCGTACACGCTTTTCATTCCGGCACCGGATCAGTTCGAGTTTCTCCCCGGAAAGGATAGTCTTTCTTTTCTCGCCATCGTGCATAATAAAAAAACAACGGTTCTTGACGCGAAGGGGGAGGCCAGGTTTACCGGATCGTATGACCGACTCCAGTACGTGGGCCACGGATATTTTGCAGCTACACGGAAAGAAAAGAAAGGCCTTGTAGATATCAATGGGAAGACGATACTGCCGTTCGAGTACGATGCCATCGGCAGTGCGGTTGACCGCACGATCAGCCTTCTGAAGGGGATGAAGTTTGGCCTTTATGATGTTGATAGCAAGATGCTGATCAAACCGGCCTACCAGAAGAACGTTTCGCGGTTTGGATCACAGTTTTATGTTGTGTACCATGAGTCCGGTTACGGCTTCGTGGATCACGATAATCGTAAAGTGGGTGATATGGTTTTTACGGAAATCCTGCCCTGGACTGACTCGGTAGCCCTGGTAAAGCAGCACGGGCTATACCATTTGTATAACATCAATGAGAAGAAATTTCTCCTCGAAGGGATAGTGCGGTTCAAGCCTGTCGCGGACAGTGAGCAGGAAAGGAAATACATCCTGTTTCTCAAAGACCGCGCCGGCGTCTACAGCAGCAGGGACGGCGTTGTCATTCCGCTCACTTTCAGTGACATCGTCAACGTTGGATCGGCCGAAAAACCGCTATATTTTACCGAAAAGCACGTCCGGGAGGCGTCGCTCTTTGTTGTGATTTATTATGATCACCAAGGCAAACTCATCCGACGTGAGGTCTATGAGCAGGACGAATACGACAAGATTTATTGCAACGACTGAGTTGGCCCAATCTTTCCTTTCCGTCGGAATATAAAAACGATTGGCGGACATTTTTCAAAAGGGTTATCTTTCCGGCGGAACGCGGGGTCGGCTTCGCGGTCTCTTTTTCAAGCGATTATTTATCTTATGAAACTTCAACTCACGCTACTGCTCGTCTTTCTGTCCTGGTTTGCGCATGCGCAGTCCAGCCATACCGTTGAACGCCCCAGGCTCGTCGTTGGAATTGTTGTCGACCAGATCCGTCAGGAATATCTGTATCGGTATTATGACAAGTACGGCGCGAACGGGTTCCGGCGGTTGATGGGAGATGGGTTCGTATTGAAGAATGCCCACTATAATTATGCGCCCACGTTTACCGGCCCGGGGCATGCATCGGTGTACACTGGAACGACACCCGCCGTGCATGGAATAATCGGCAACGACTTCTATGACAAAGGCCTGAAAAAGATGGTGAACTGCGTTGGAGATCCGGCTCAGTCCGGTGTGGGCGGCACGTCAAATGGCGACGTGTCACCTTTCAGAATGCTTACGACCACGATCACAGATGAGCTTGAACTATTTACGAACCGGCGATCCAAGGTTATCGGACTATCGATCAAGGATCGGGGTGCGGTACTTCCGGCGGGGCACATGGCCGATGCGGCGTATTGGTTCGATCGCGAAAACGGTCGATTCGTTACGAGTACATACTACATGAAAGAATTGCCGGCGTGGGTGAAGCAGTTTAATAACAAGAACCTTGCGGGAATATATCTTTCGCAGGAATGGAAACCGCTACTTCCGTTGGATCAGTACACGGAAAGCGGGCCGGATGTATCGCCTTACGAAAGAAAATTGCAGGGAAAGGAAAAGAGTACGTTTCCCTATAACCTCAGCACGATGCGAAAGTCGGAAACCGACTTTGACTTACTGACGTACACGCCGTTTGCTAATGATCTCATTACGGAATTCGCCAAGGCTACCATACCCGCCGAAGCGCTGGGTAAGGACGCGGTCACCGATTTTCTTTGCGTATCGTATTCGTCGACAGACATACTGGGACATCAGGTTGGACCGCGTTCAGTTGAGCTTCAGGATATGTATTTACGGTTAGACAGAAACATCGCCGAGCTGCTCGCGAAACTGGATCAGGAAGTTGGGAAGGATAACTACGTTGTGTTCCTCACGTCCGATCATGCGGTTGCAGACGTGCCACAATACCTGACCGACAACAAAGTTCCCGCCGGGTACTTTCATCATAGCCGTGCAGAAGTCGGCCTCAGGGAATTTTTGAATTCTTATTTCCCCGGAAAGGAATTGATCGCCAATATCAGCAATGATCAGGTGTTTCTGAATCAGGAAGCGTTTCAGGGGGCGCCGAAGATGTCTGGTCTGGATTATTTTATCGTCGCCGAATTAATTGGAAAATATCTGATGACGCTGGACGGCGTAGCTAACTTCTATACGGAAGGTGTACTCCGTCAGGCGCGCTTTGACGAAGGCGGAGTAAAAGGCATGATCGTCCGGGGCTATCATCCAAAACGTAGTGGCGATGTTGTTTTTGTGCTTGAGCCGGGCTGGACCGGCGGAGGCAGCGTTCAGGGCACAACGCACGGTTCGCCGTGGGCATACGATACACACGTTCCCGTAATCTTTTATGGCAAAGGTGTGAAAAAAGGGTTCTCAACGCGCAGGCATTCTATCACCGATATCGCGCCCACGCTCGCCATGCTGCTCAATATCTCCCTCCCTAATGGAACGACGGGCGAACCGGTTGCAGAGATTTTTGAAGAATAGGCTGCCTTCGGTACGTTCGGTCCGCTGGAGGAGTTCACGAAATATATCCGGCTTTCAGAAATACCGGGAACAGGACGCGCATTGCTTTGTCTTCGGGCCAGAGATTTTTTAACGCGGCTGAGACTTCCGGCACGGGGTTGAACCGCCGGACTTTGATAAACGCCTGCGTTGCAGACCAGCTTTCGAGATACCCTTGAAGGTGTTGCAGCGTCCAATCGACCTCAATGGCAAATTCAGGATGTGCCAGCGCATCAAAAGGAAAGTTGATGTCTGAATAACCGTTTTCGACAAGTCGTCTTCGGTCATCCCAGTACGGGCCTACAACATGGTCGTAGAATTGTCGGATATGTTTGTCGATGTCGGGATGGATGACGATGTGGCTGTAACCCCAGGCGGCAAATAGCGCGCCGGGTTTTGCCACGCGTGCCACTTCGCGGAAGAACGTAGTGAGATCGAACCAGTGCAACGCCTGGCCTACTGTGATCAAATCGAAGTATGAATCCGGAAATGTAGTCGATTCGACTGGCTGTATTTCGTAATGAATATTGGAAATCGGTGCGGCGTACTGCAGCTGTTGCGTACTGATATCCGTGGCATGAACAACCGCAAAGTCGCGCGCGAGCCGTTGCGCCACCTGACCATTACCGGTCGCGCAATCCCACGCGCGGGATCGCCGGCTGACCCGTGACATCAGGAATTCATACAATGAGTCTGGATATGTCGGCCTGAACGCCGCATAAAGTTTTGAATGTCCCGAAAAGAGATCTTTCCTTTCCATCAGATCCCATGTTAATGCTGAAACGTATCGGTAGCTGCTACGCTTTCCTGATATCGAGCGCGAGTTCCTTCAGTTGCTCAGCTGCGATGGTGGACGGTGAATCGATCATCACATCGCGGCCTGCATTGTTTTTCGGGAATGCAATGAAGTCACGAATAGAATCCGAACCGCCGAAGATCGCGCAAAGCCTGTCAAAGCCAAAAGCAATACCTCCATGAGGCGGAGCGCCGAATTCAAAAGCTTCCATCAGGAAGCCAAATTGTTTGCGCGCTTCTTCCTCGGTAAATCCCAGATGACTGAACATCATTTGCTGCGTCGGTCTGTCATGGATCCTGATTGAACCGCCGCCGACCTCAGTGCCGTTAATAACCATGTCATAGGCATTTGCACGGACTTTCCCGGGATCGGTATCGAGCAGTTTAATGTCTTCCGGTTTCGGTGAAGTGAATGGATGGTGCATGGCGTGGTAGCGCTTGCTCTCCTCATCCCATTCGAGCAGCGGAAAATCAAGCACCCAGAGGGCAGAAAACTTTTGCCTGTCACGAAGTCCAAGCTTTTCACCCATGAGCAGCCGAAGCTCATTGAGCTGTTTCCGCGTGCTTTCTGTTTCACCTGCCATAATGAGAAGGAGATCACCGGGTTGGGCATCCAGTCGTTCCAGCCACTGGCGGATATCGTCAGGTGAATAAAATTTGTCTACCGAAGACTTGATGGATCCATCGGTCTTGTATTGAACGTACACAAGACCTTTCGCTCCGATCTGTGGGCGCTTCACGAACTCGGTGAGTTCATCGAGCTGCTTCCGGGAATATTCCGCGCATCCTTTCGCACAAATTCCAACCACCAGACCTGCGGATTCGAATACAGGAAAACCTTTTCCCTTGGCAAGGTCGGTGATCTCACCGAACTCCATTCCGAAGCGGGTGTCCGGTTTATCCGAACCATATCGTCTCATCGCCTCGTCGTATTTCATGCGCGGTACTTCAGGCAGGTCGACACCTTTAACGGTCTTGAACAAATGACGAATCAACCCTTCGAACATATTCAGAATATCTTCCTGGGTAATGAAAGCCATCTCGCAGTCAATTTGTGTGAACTCAGGCTGCCGATCTGCGCGAAGATCTTCGTCACGGAAACATTTCACAATCTGGTAATAGCGGTCGAAACCGGAAACCATAAGCAATTGCTTGAACGTTTGCGGCGACTGCGGCAAAGCATAAAATTCACCGTGGTGGATCCTTGACGGAACCACAAAATCGCGCGCACCTTCCGGTGTCGACTTTATCAATACAGGTGTTTCGACCTCAATGAAGCGTTGGCTGTCAAGGTATGCGCGCGTTTGCTGCGCCATTTTGTGCCGGAGCATCAGGTTTTCGCGTACCGGATTCCGGCGTAAATCCAGGTAACGATATTTCATGCGCAGCTCATCTCCACCGTCGGATTCATCTTCGATCGTAAAAGGCGGAACCTTTGCAGTATTCAGCAGGGTGAGGCGACTCACGCGTAATTCAATATCTCCGGTCGGAATGCGATCGTTCTTTGATAGGCGTTCGACTACCGTTCCTTCGGCCTGTACGACGAATTCGCGACCTAAAGCCCGGGCTGCAGTCAGTAATTTCTCATCAGATTTACCTTCCTCCAGGATAAGCTGCGTAATCCCGTAGCGATCACGCAGATCAATCCAGAGCACACTGCCTTTGTCACGCACACGTTGTACCCAACCGGCCAAAACAACTTCTTTACCGGTATCCGTTATGCGGAGTTCGCCGCAGGTATGAGTTCTTAACATGACAGATTATATTATTTTTGCAACTTGGTCCGTTTTAAGGGATAAGCCGCGAATTTAATAATACTTTGTGTCCTGTAACGATATGCTAAAAAT
>CBKWFZ010000142.1:0-7861 GCA_966673785.1 uncultured bacterium | reverse complement strand
CCAGTTGCTCAAGGGTGAGCGGTTTCTTTCGTACTATGGAGAGGACTTCAATTCTCATGCCTTCAAAGGCTGATGCGTTTTCGCGCTTCCGGGATGCGATGCATACATCGCAGATCCCACAGGGACGGATCGTTTTCTCATCAAAGTACTGCTGGATCATTACCATCCTGCATTGGTGTGCTGAGGTCACGAATTCAATCATAGCCTGCATCTTGCCCGTGACCAGTTCTTTCCGGCGTTGCAGCCGCTTCACGTCTAGCGGAAGCCGGCTGGCATCCTGACGCGGTAAAATGAACGTAAGCTGCGGCCGGTCCTTCATCGGCTCGTAGTGAATGACATGCAGGTCGTGCAGGTGTTTCAGCGTCATTGCTATCTCCGAAGCCGTTGTATGGAGTGCTGTGGCCAGATAGGTTTCTGAAATTTTGACCATTCCGCCGTACAACTCCCCACCGTAAAGTCTCAGGATCATCTTAATAACGGGATCGAATCGGGCATTGGCCACCTGGAACTGATAGAGATGCCCTTTGTCCATCAGGAGATACAGGTGCGATGGACTGTAAAAACTTTCGTTAAATCCAATAAGACCTTCTTCTTCAAGCTTCTTCAAGCCGTTGTACACGTCGGATAACGCCAGATTGAATTTCTCGCTGAACTTGTGCAGATCAAAATCGAAGCTCTGGCCTTCGCCGCTGCCTTCAGCCAGCTGGAAGTAGTTCGCGAGACATTGGTAGATCTTCTTCAGCGCCGCCGGTTCAGGGTGAGCCTGTTCCGTTTTCCGTTTCAGGTTTACAACATCCGCATCGTTGTAAAGAACCACGGCGTATGCACGCTTTTCATCACGACCGGCACGTCCCGCTTCCTGATAATACGATTCCAGATTCTCGGGCAGATCGAGATGGATCACGATGCGTACGTCAGGTTTGTCAATACCCATCCCGAACGCATTGGTCGACACCATCACCCGGGTACGGTCATGGATCCAGTCGTCCTGGCGTTTTGCGCGCTCGTCCATCGTGAGCCCTGCATGATAATAACTGGCACTGATCTTTTTGCGCTGCAGCCATTCGGCAATCTCCTGTGTCGCTTTGCGCGAGCGGACATAAATGATCGCACAGCCCCGCACCTTCGTCAGAATTTCAAGAAGCTTCTTCTCCTTTGTGTCGGTCTTTCTCACGACAAACGAAAGGTTATCACGGGCAAACGATTTGCGGAAGATCTGGTCGCCCGCGCGAAATCGAAGTTTGTCACGGATGTCGTCCTGTACCTGGGCCGTTGCACTGGCGGTGAGCGCGATAACGGGAACGTCAGGCTTGATCTCACGAAGTGCGGCAATCTCAAGATACGGCGGGCGGAAATCGTAACCCCATTGCGAAATACAATGCGCCTCGTCCACGGCAATCAATCCGACCTTCATTTTCTGAAAGCGAACGAGAAATATTTCCGTTTTCAGGCGCTCCGGTGAAACATAAAGAAATTTGATCGGTCCATAGATGCAATTGTCAAGCACGATGTCGATTTCCGCGCGGCTCATACCGGAATAGATTGCCGCCGCCATAATCTCCCTTCGTTTCAATTGCTCCACCTGATCTTTCATGAGGGCAATGAGTGGAGAAACCACAATACAGATCCCGTCAAGGATCAATCCCGGCACCTGAAAGCAAACCGATTTGCCACCTCCCGTCGGAAGCAGCGCGAGCGTATCGTGACCCGCGAGTACGGACCGGACAATATCCTCCTGGAGCGGACGAAACTGATCGTAACGCCAGTATTTTTTCAGTATGGCAACAGGGCTTTCCACGGAGCAAATTTCCGAAGATAGAGAATTTCACAATGTACTGGTGCGCAACCTTCTACTTACCAGACGATCCGCTCCTTTTTCAGAAAAGATGCGATTCCCTTTTTGCAGTCTTCACTACCCCGCGCCTCGGCATTCATTTTCGCGGCGTAGTCGAGGGCATCGGTAAGGGACATGCTGTGCAGCTCCGCGATCATCTTCTTGGTCAGCCTCATGGAGTTCGCCGAGTTTGAAGTGATAAGCTTCTGCGCAAATTCGTAAACACGGGTTTCGAGCGATTCGGGCGGAACGATTTCATTGATCAGACGAAACTGTTTCGCCTGTTCGGCTGTCAGCGTGTCGCCCTGAAGCAGAAGTTGCCGCGCCTTTCCTTCGCCGATCTTGCGCAACAGGAAGACCATGACGATAGCAGGAATAAAACCTATCCGGACCTCCGTGTATCCAAACTGCGCGTGAGGAACGGCGAATGAAAAATCGCACACCGTCGCGAGTCCGCAACCGCCGGCAAGCGCGTGACCCTGGACGCTGGCGATCACGACCTTCTTCAATGTGTAGATCTGATGGAACAAGTCCCTCAAGTGTTCGCTGTCGGCGAGATTCTTTTCGTAGGAGTTGTTCTGCATTTCCTGCAGGTAGCCAAGGTCGGCGCCTGAACAAAATACATCGCCGCGCGCCTGAAGCACGACTACTTTTACGGCGTCATCATTCTCGGCGAGTGAAAGCGTTTCCTTGAGTTCCTGAACAAGACCGTCGCTCAGCGCATTGCGTTTCTCCGGCCGGTTTATGGTGATATATCCGATGCGGTCCCGGGATGTGTACTCGACGTATTCCATAAGTCAGAATTTTGCTTCGAACGCGCCGTGATGAACCACGGAATGCGCCCGAAGCTGTTCAGGTAATGAGTGCAGTGTTTTATCAGCCACAAAATATGAATAACTCCCGTCAAGAATGATGCTCTCCGCTTTAATTTTTCGCAAAATCCCGTCCGCGGTCCGCGAAACACCCTTCGACAAAATAACGTAATCCACCGCTATCGTTTCGTCAATCTCCATCACCTTTTCAAGATACAGGATTGTCCGGTTCCGTATTTGAATCAGCTTTCCGCCAGGCAACTCGCGGACGAACGCCTGGCGGTCAAGCGGACGCACCACACCGGCACCGTACATTAACCGGGTCGGACTGATGTTGAAGTCAATCAGTCCGGTGTCGTTACGGAGCACAGAATCGCCAAAGAAGTACGCTGTCCCATTGTCGATCACATCAAAAGCTGCCCCGCGCATACTATACACGATGAGCCGACATCCTGACGTCGTCTTGTGTTGATACCAGGAGTCCAGTGCAAAGCCCATGATCATCACCCACGAAGCAATCAAAAACCGACTGTTTCTTTGTTGAAAGAAAAGCATCAGTGCGACGACACTTCCTGTCAGAAGAAAACACTGCAGCATCGAAATATTGATGTCGGAATGCACGGCGTAAGGCAATTGCTGAACATTAAAAACCAGGTGGTTGAGGATTGCGATCAGCTTCTGCTCGGCCCAGCCGATCCATTCAGCAACGGTCGTTAACCAGCTTGACGTCAGCAAGGCAAGTCCGCCGGCAAGCACGGCGAAAGCCAGGGGAATGACGAACAGGTTCGCGAGCAGGAAATAATTCGGAAACTGATGGAAATAAAATAATGTAACCGGAGTAGTGATGAGTTGGGCCGCAATCGACACGCAACTGATCTTCCATATCTCATCCAGAACGCGGCTCCCGGGTTCCCACAGCCGGTACAACATCGGGTGAAGCCAAACGATACCAACCACGGCCATGTATGACAGCTGGAATCCGACCGACGCGATCAAAAACGGATCGTACACCAAAAGACAGAACGCCGACGATGCCAGCGTGTTAAAAATATTCGTCCGGTAATTCAACGGTTTGGCCAGGGCAAAAAAGGAAAACATGGTAACCGCACGGAGTACCGACGGTGAGAGACCCGTGACGCACGCATAAGTCCACAACAGGAACACACTGATCAGCATAAAAAGCCACCTCCCTCCGGTGACCCGTTTCAGCGGACTCAACACGAAACTGATGATCATATAGAGAATTCCGACATGCAGTCCAGAGACCGCGAGTACGTGCATCGCGCCGGACGCAGCGTATGCACCGGTAAGCTCGTTATCAAGATCTTCCGTCACACCAAGAACCAGTGCCTGCGCAATCGCGCGTTCCTGCTCACCGTCTATATGGCGTTCGAGGACGGAAAGCGCCGACGCCCGCACGCGCATGGCGTTGTCGAGAATAACGCTTGGAGGTTCGTAACCAATTACAGTCGCATCACCGGGACGAATGAAATGCTGGTGAAAGATATTACGCCATGAAAGATATCGCCGGTAATCGAACTGTCCGGGGTTCGCGGGACCAGGCACTGCCCTGGGGCGTCCGCGGATCAGCAGTACATCGCCGTAGCGGAACGGAAGTGAATCGCCGTCCTTCGAAAAATAGGTAATTACCCGCCCCGTTGCGGGTTGCCATCTCACACTGTCATACACGGCGCGGATCTGCAATACCTGCTTCCATGAATTTGCCATTTCTTCAGCCTGACCAATCGCCACTGCCGAATAGGAGGTGACCGCATCCATGCATGAAAAGTGATCCTCCCGCCGGTCCTCGCGATGGAGCGCCGCATTCATATAACCGCAGAGGAACACTGTAAACAATCCGGTGAATCCAGGATTGATGACGTAACGGCGGCGGCGCTCGTTGACAAAGACTATGGCAACGTAGGCCGCGGCACAAAGAAGTACGATCGTAATGCCAGTGCCCGTGCCAATGGCATCCGGGAAAACGATGTTGACAATAATTCCGCCGGCAAAGAAAATCGCGATCCTGACGAACGCGTAAGGAATCCAGTAAAACATGGCTAACGGTTTTGGGCTCTCGCGCCCGGTTCAAACTACAACAACGGTACGGGTATGCTTCAAAGAAGAATCCTGTTAATCAGGACTCTCGCTGAAGCTGTCCCGCGAATACGCCTCAATGATCTCGCGAACAAGTTTGTGTCGTACAACGTCTTTCTCCGACAGCTCGATGAAGCCGATGCCCCTAACACGCTGAAGGATACGGATCGCTTCCTTCAAACCGGAGCGCTGCTTACCCGGCAAGTCAATCTGCGTCGCATCCCCGGTGATGATCATCTTCGAATCCGGTCCCATACGCGTCAGGAACATCTTCATTTGCATCGGCGTAGTATTCTGCGCTTCGTCAAGCAGAATAAAGGCGTTGTTGAGCGTCCGGCCACGCATGTACGCCAGCGGCGCAATTTCGATGATCTCCCGCTCCATGTAATACTGAAGCTTCTCGTATGGGATCATGTCATTCAGGGCATCGTATATAGGCCGAAGATACGGATCGATCTTTTCTTTCAGATCACCCGGAAGGAAACCCAGGTTCTCCCCTGCCTCCACCGCTGGTCTGGTAATAATGATTTTTTTCACCGACTTGTTCTTGAGGGCGCGAACCGCCATGGCAACCGAGATATAGGTCTTGCCGGTACCGGCAGGTCCGAGCGCAAAAACGAGGTCGTTATCCTTGACCAGCTCGACGAGCTTCTGCTGGTTAACCGTCTTCGGTTTGATCGGCGCTCCCTTCGTACCATAGACAATCACATCTTCACCGGCAGTCTGCGACGATTCCGGCAATACCATTTCCTGCTCGCGCGAGATATAGTTCTGCACGTTTTCTTCGGTCACTCGGCCGTATTTGTGATAGTGGTCGATCAGCGCATTCAGAATATCATCGATCTGGACGATCTCCGAAGTCGATCCTTTTATATGTATCTGGTTTCCCCGCGACACAATCCGGCTTTTGGGAAACGCCGCGGCAAGGGTATCGATGGTTTTGTTCTCGACGCCAAGGAAATCAATCAGGGAAATGTTTTCGAGCGTTACGGTTTTTTCGATCAACGAATTATCAGGTTTTGGTTTGAAATAATATGATACAAAAATGTTTTACTTTGCCATCGTAATATTAACGAATATCCCCGGCAGCTTCAACTCATGGCCATCGTTACTCTGCTTACCGATTCCGGCGAAAACGACCATTACGTGGCTGCTATCAGGGCAAAGCTTATCAGTGTAAATCCCGGACTTCGCCTCGAAGATATTAGTCACAACGTGAGGCCGGCTGACATCGGTCATGCCGCATTCATCCTGCGTTCGGTCTTTCGCGACTTTCCCGCAGGAACCGTTCACCTGGTTGGTGTCGACGCCACCGGCAGCCGCGACGATGCCTACATTGCACTGCAACTTGAAGACCATTATTTCGTGGGCTGCGATAACGGGTTATTCGGACTCATCTCCGACCGGCCACAGCAGCAGGTGGTTGACCTGAACAGCATTAACACAATTCACACAACGTTTCCCGAACGCGATGTGTTCGCCCCGGCGGCAGCAAAATTAGCAAGCGGAATGCCGATAACCAACCTCGGGAAACCGATGGCGACCTATAAAAAGCTGCTGGACCGTCAGGTAAAGGCCACCAAAAAAGGGATTACCGGCACCGTCATCCGTGTCGATAACATGGGTAATTTGATCACCAATATTCCGAAGGAGGCTTTTGATGTGCTGAGCAAGGGTCGTGGTTATACCGTTCAGTTTGGTGGAGAGAAGTTCCGGAAGATCCACCAGCAGTACAATCAGGCGGAGCAGGGCGAATGCTTCATGCTTTTTAACAGCCTGAACCTGCTCGAAATCGGAATCTACCGCGGCAATGCCTCCGAACTCCTCGGACTTGAATACGACAGCTCCGTGAATATTATCTTCGACGAATGACCATAGTCAGAATAGTTCGTATGCATTTCAGTCCGGAGACTGCCGACACATTCCTTGCGATTTTTAACCGGAACAAGGAAGCCATCCGCAACTTTCCGGGATGTACCTACCTTGAATTACTGCGCGACCACCGCGCGGAGAACACATTCGCCACCCTCAGTCACTGGAACCGGGCTGAAGATCTTGAAGCCTACCGGAATTCAGAACTTTTCAAGGGAGTCTGGGCGCAGGTGAAGCCGCTTTTTGCAGGGCGGACCGAGGCGGTGACGTATGAGAGAATTTAAAATTTCCGATTTATAATTTCTAATTGACTGGTTTCCTGCGGATCCGCCAGGACCTGCCTTCGCACAGATTTCCAGATATTTAGGTTTGCACAGTAACCAGCTGCCAGGTACTGGAAGATGTCGGTATAAAGGATTTGAAGTCGTTGTACCGGTTAAGGTCAGTCATTGCTGCTGTTTCGGCTTGATAATCATTAAATAATAACCGTCGGGCACTACCCCGAATTGACATTTGACAACGTTTTTGAGCTTTCGCCCAGGTTTATGAATTGTGTGTTCCAGCCTTGTACAGTAAAATGCCAGAAAACTAATAAATTGGCATTGATGTAATAAGGATATGTCAGGCAATGCAACATTGAAAACGCCCTTGGTGATGCGGAAAGCGCTTTTTTGGGACATTAGTCCCGAACGAATAAGTACGGCATTGGTTGAAAACGACGATTGGGCCATTGTCCGGATATTTGGATACGGTAACATCACAGATATTCATAATGCCATCGAATTCTATGGCCGCGAGAAAACAGCCAGAGTCCTCAGCCGCGAAAAATTGCGCCCCATGGCACGTGTTATGGCTTATCTGTTTCTCAATGTTGATCCCGAACACAGATACCTGTGATTGCTAATGATTCATTTAGAAACGGTCACCTCAGAGCTACTTGAAATCGGACAACAATTGTGTGCAAATCCTAGGCTTAATATGTTTAGGATTGTCGGCGGCACAGCCATAGCTCTCCACATAGGCCATCGGAAGTCTGTCGATATCGATTTTTTCACTGTTGAAAAGGTGAATAAAAAGGAGGTACTGCGGATGCTTCGGGACATGTTCCCGGAAGCTGAATTTAGTATCACTGAGCATGATATCTCCGCAGAGATCAACGGGGTGAAAGTCGAGATTTTCGACGACGGGCAAACCCCTTTCCTGGAAAAGCCAGTGATCGAAGAAGGCCTTCGTCTTGCTTCACTTC
>CBKWFZ010000141.1:0-7861 GCA_966673785.1 uncultured bacterium | reverse complement strand
TCCAATAGGAGGCATTGGTCCGGAAGTCCTTGTTCTGATACCCCGGATGCACGTTATACCTGTTGGAAAAGTACCGTAGCGAGATCTCGTGAAAAGATAGCCTGTTGGTTGTGTCAAGGTAAAATGGAATTTCGTAGGGCATGAAATTCCGCTCATCGCGGCGATCATCGATTTCGATGACGTGCTGAGCGCGTGCAACTCCGGATAAGCAGAATAGTACTAACAAAAAGAAAATTCGTCCCTTCATACCGCAGTCATTAGTGCCGAGTCCTTACCAAACGACTAAATTAATGAATTAAGTCAACTTTCGATTTTCAATATTTTCAATTCACAATTGGGACATTCCTTTGCGTTCCTTTATGACTTCGCGTGACGGGGTAATGCACATATGCCGAGTTCCCAACATTCAAGGTTCCGCAACCAATCTCGCAGCTTGAGGCTTGCAACCTGGTCGTGCGTTCAATGATGGGATAATTTCAAATTTTCAATTAATTAAGTCTAGACGTTAACACCGGATCATTGTTGGTCTTCGGCATCGCCCTCGTGATTCCTGGCTTTCATGTTTGTTTTTCTCCATTCAGCCAGCTCTTTCCTTCGCGCCTCGAGCTCCGCTTCAGTCGGTGCATATCCGATAAAACTCTGGAGATCCGGTTGACCCGCGTCTACCCAGGCCGTGTACCAAAAACTACCGGTCATGATAACCGCTGCCCGCATACGTCGCTCCACCATGCCACGTAATACCTTGTGATATGCCTCCGAATATTCCTGAGAATAAACTTTCACCGTGGTCCTGCCCTTGGTCTCGAAACTGAATTTCCTTTCTCCGAAAAGTTCGGACAACTTTTTTTCCTCAGAGAGGACGGAATCCTTGAGCAGGTGTGATTGCACGACGGCATCCCAGATAGCGATTTGCGGGTCATCAAGATACTTCGCGCGACCAACGAAGAAGTCGTAATCTTCCGAATATAACTCAACTAACCTGGATTCCCAGAATCCGTGTATTCCATCCTGCCCGGTGAGCTGGCCGTTGTAATTTTGAGTTGTGTGAAGGGGCACGCATGCGTCGCCGATGTAGTGCCCGATTTCCGCTGACAACCTGAGTACCCGCTCCGGATCACGCATGAGGAAAGCCTCACGAAGCCGGAGGTACATACGGTACACGTGCCACGGTACAATGCCATAATTTTTCAATGTGTCTTCCGTGTGAAGTGCGACAGCGTCTGCCCAGCGCCGCGGCATCTTATATAGCGCGCTGTCGCCGTAATGATCAAGATCGATGTAATGACGGGAAGCTTCGTCAACAACGGAATAACGACGGCGGTCCGGGTTCACAGCGGCTTCGGTCAGGTAAGTGAGATTCTTCTTATAGAATCCAATCATCGCCGGCGGGAGTGTAAAAACGGCCAGACTGTTAATCTTCTTATGGCCAAAGAATCCCCAGGACGAGGTAATAATAACAATGACAACACATACGGTTGTCCTGAACACAACGGTTTTCATAACAAAATTGGTTAACGTTAAAACAACGGAAATCCAAGATAATAAAAATCGACAACCCGGCGGATTCACTTTGCTTACTATCGTTAGGATTATCAAAAAACGTCAGGTTGTTTTTAATAAAAGAAAACTAATGCAAACTTTGCGCGAATTTTCCAGCAAACACCATGCGGCAGAAACTACTAAGTGAGGGCGCTAACGAATTAAGCTACGAGATTCGCGAGATCGTCAAGAAAGCTGATCAGCTCAAGAAGCTCGGCGTCAGCATTTCGTTTGAGAACATCGGTGATCCGATTCAGAAACACCACAAGCTACCACAGTGGATAAAGGATATCATTGCTGACCTGATGAAACAGGATGATACCTACAGCTATTGCCCTTCGAAAGGCATGCTTGAGACGCGGGAGTTTCTTGCATCGCAGACAAACGCGATGGGCGGTGTTCAGATCACCGCTGACGACATCTGCTTTTTTAACGGACTGGGAGATGCCATTTCGAAGGCATACCAGTTTATTACACCTACTTCGCGGATCATCGGCCCTTCTCCGGCGTATTCCACACACTCGAGCGCGGAAGCGGCCCATGCCAGCCATGAACCATTGACGTACAAGCTTGATCCCAACAACAAGTGGTACCCGGACCTGGACGACCTTTATAATAAGGTCAAGTATAATCCTAACGTGGTCGGAATACTGATCATCAATCCTGACAACCCGACCGGGATGGTCTACCCGCTTGAAACGCTTAAGAGAATTGTTGCAATCGCCAAAGAGTTCGACTTGTTTTTGATCGCGGATGAGATCTACATCAACATTACCTATAACGGAGCGAGAGCTTATGCACTTGCCGAAATCATCGAGGACGTTCCGGGCATTTCCATGAAGGGAATTTCAAAGGAGCTGCCCTGGCCGGGAGCGCGCTGTGGATGGATGGAGTACTATAACCGCGACAAGGATTACGACTTCAACCGCCTATGCACGGCGCTCGACAACGCCAAGATGATCGAGGTGTGCTCAACGAAGCTGCCCCAGGTCGCAATCCCAAAAATCTTTGGCGATCTGCGATTCAAAACATACCGTGACGAAACCAACCGTAACATCGGACGACGAAGCAAGATCATTACGGACATTCTGAGCACCGTACCGCAGCTCACGTTCAACGAAACTTTCGGGGCATTCTATAATACGATCATATTCCGGGACGGCACCTTAAATTCCAGCCAGCGGCTGAAGATTGATGATCCGGTAATCCGAAACATGGTGGAAGGCTGGGTGTCATCCGACATTCCGTACGATAAGCGATTTGTATACTATTTGCTGGCTGCCAAAGGTGTTTGTGTAGTACCTATTTCGTCATTCTGTTCGGAGCTTCAGGGTTTTCGCGTAACGCTCCTGGAGGAGGATGAGGCGACTCTTGTCGATACGTTTACCGCTATACGCGACGGACTTGTTGAGTATCTGGCATCTTAATTTACGAACAGACGTACGCGAAACTAACATCCGTTTTAACGGATTTTTCAACTTTTTTGCCACAAATACTTGAATGGTAAACGATTATTTGGGACAATTGTACTCGCACAGAATTTTATGTCACAGAAACTACAAATGACCGAACGCTTGTTAAACCGCATAGGTTTGAATTGCATTTCTGTGCTACTCATTATCGTCAACCTGCTTGTAGTCAAACGGGGCGATAGTGAATGGACTTGATTTTGAGAACATGAAACGAACCGCCCCGGAATCCCCGGGGCGGTTTTGTTTTGTAGAAAAAAGAACAAACTAACAGTTGTAAAAAACAACATGTACTATACCAAAGACACGATCTTATTCCTGAATGGAAAGTTCATAAAAGCGGTCGATGCACACACCGATCTTTACAGCCAGTCTCTGCATTACGGCATGGGCGCGTTCGAAGGTATCCGTGCATACGAAACGCAAAACGGAGCGAAGATCTTCAAAGCTTACGAGCACTTCGAACGCCTGAAGAAAAGCTGCGCACTCGTCGGCATACCGTTTCAGTATGAAACCGAAGAGCTGATCCAGATCGCTTACCAGCTTCTTGAAAAAAATGACTTCTCGGACGCCTACATAAGACCGCTCGTCTATTGCGGGCCGAACATGCAACTCACACAAACTCCGGAAGTATATCTGATGATGTGCGCATGGCGGTGGGAAAAGTATCACGGTGACAAACAGCTCAAACTTTGTGTATCATCCTATCAGCGCCCGAATCCGAACTCCCTGAAGATGGAAGCAAAGGTTACCGGCCACTACGTTAACTCCATCCTGGCTACCAGTGAGGCGAAAGTACGGGGATATGATGAGGCGTTAATGCTTGACATGAACGGAAACGTGGCGGAAGCTCCGGGTGCAAACTTCTTCATGGAAAAGAACGGCGTTCTTTATACGCCGTCACTGGGTCATATCCTTCCGGGAATCACACGACAAACAGTAATGAACATTTGCCGCGAACTCGACATCCCGGTTGTGGAAAAGGTAATATCACCCGACGCACTCGAGTCTGCAGACAGCGCGTTCCTCTGTGGAACCGCGGCCGAAATTGTAGGAATAGAATCGATCGATGCCAAACCCTTTCAGAAACCATGGTTTGAAAGCCTGGGCGCTACCATTCAGGAAGCGTATAAATGTCAGGTGCTGGAGAAATCGTTCAGCTATGTGATTATATAAAAAAACGGATCCTGAATCGGAAGCGAGAATACGCCACCGCCCGGGATCGATAGCATATTTTTTAACCTGTAAAGATCTGAATAACGAACGTGAACGAACTGAACAAGTACAGCAAGACACTTACCCAGGATCCGACATTGCCTGCCGCGCAGGCGATGCTATACGGAATTGGTCTTACTGAAGCTGATATGCTTAAAGCGCAGATTGGAATCGTCAGCACCGGCTATGACGGTAACACCTGCAACATGCACCTGAATCAACTCGCTCAACATGTCAAGTCGGCGGTATGGGGTACCGAACTTGTGGGGCTCATTTTTAATACAATCGGCGTAAGTGATGGCATGAGCAATGGCACCGAAGGCATGCGCTATTCGCTCGTAAGCCGCGAAATCATCGCCGACTCGATTGAAGCCGTATGTGGGGCCCAATATTATGATGGCCTCATCGCGGTTGTCGGATGCGACAAAAATATGCCCGGCGCCCTGATCGCCATGGGTAGGTTGAACCGACCATCCATCATGGTTTACGGCGGGACAATCGCGGGCGGAAATTACAAAGGCCGGCAGCTGAATATTATTTCAGCGTTTGAGGCTCTTGGAGAACGAATGGCGGGAAAGATCACACCAGAAGATTTTAAAGGCATCGTTCAGAATAGTTGCCCCGGGGCCGGAGCTTGTGGCGGGATGTACACCGCTAACACGATGGCGTCAGCAATCGAAGCCCTCGGAATGGCTTTGCCGTATTCATCATCCAATCCGGCGCTGAGTCCTGAGAAGATCGAAGAATGCAAAACGGCGGCGAAGGCGGTGAAACATTTGCTTGCGATCGATCTCAAGCCGCGGGATATCATGACGTTCAAGGCGTTCGAAAACGCAATCACCATGGTTATCGCATTAGGTGGTTCGACGAACGCGGTATTGCATCTTATCGCAATGGCGAAAGCCGCAGGTGTAAACATAACTCAGGAAGACTTTCAACGTCTTTCCGACAGGACTCCCCTTATCGCTGACCTTAAGCCAAGCGGTAAGTACCTGATGGAAGAACTCCATCGCATCGGTGGCGTTCCGATCGTGATGAAGTATCTGTTGGATAAAGGATTTCTTCACGGCGATTGTATGACCGTCACGGGCAAAACCATAAGCGAGAACCTTAAAGACATCCCCGCACTTGACTTCACCACGCAGGATGTTATTCTCCCGTTGGACAAACCTGTCAAAACAACGGGGCACCTGCAGATCCTCTATGGAAATCTCGCTATGGGCGGATCGGTAGCAAAGATCACGGGAAAAGAAGGTGAGAAATTCACCGGTCCTGCGCGCGTGTTTAACGGAGAGTTTGAACTCGTTGAAGGGATTGGCAACGGCAGAGTGAAAAGCGGTGACGTGGTGGTGATACGCTATGTCGGACCAAAGGGCGCTCCCGGCATGCCGGAAATGTTGAAGCCTACTTCCGCAATTATGGGCGCCGGACTCGGCAAGCATGTCGCATTGATCACCGACGGAAGATTCTCCGGAGGCTCACATGGTTTCGTCATCGGGCACATCACACCCGAGGCGATGGAGGGCGGCGTGATTGCACTCGTTGAAGACGGCGACATCATCGAGATTGATGTACACAAGCATGCGATCAACCTCATGGTCGATGAAGCTGTACTCGCGAAACGAAGAGCGGCCTGGCAAAAACCACCCCTTCGTGCGAAGAATGGAATTTTATTGAAATATGCTAAACAAGTAAAAACTGCAGCCGATGGATGCGTTACTGACGAAGAGTAAACCCGATGTTCAACAACCCGCTAAACATTCGATCACAGGATCGGAAGTTTTGTTACGCAGCCTCATTGGAGAAGGGGTGAACACCATTTTCGGATATCCGGGTGGAGCTATAATGCCGGTATACGACGCGTTGTATACCTATCAGGACAGACTGAACCACATTCTTGTTCGCCATGAACAGGGAGCGATTCATGCAGCCCAGGGATATGCCCGCGTATCGGGCGATGTAGGCGTTGTCTTTGCCACTTCAGGCCCGGGTGCTACCAACCTGGTCACCGGTCTCGCCGACGCCCTGATTGATTCCACGCCGCTTGTGTGTATTACAGGACAGGTGTTCGCGCACCTGCTTGGAACCGATGCTTTCCAGGAAACTGACGTGGTGAATACCACCATTCCGGTTACGAAATGGAATGTACAGGTTACGGAAGCCAAAGACATCGCATCAGCTGTCGCACGGGCGTTTTACATAGCGCGAACAGGTCGCCCCGGCCCCGTGCTGATCGACATCACGAAGAATGCGCAAAATGAATTGATAGAAGAGGCCGAATATCAGAAGTGCGAATTCATCAGAACGTATAAACCAAAACCGGCGCTTCAAATACCGCAGATTGAAGCCGCTGCGGCGTTGATCAATTCTGCAAAGCGCCCCTACCTGCTCTGCGGACAGGGGGTTCTTCTTTCCGGCGCCACAGACGCTTTGGTAGCGTTATCTGAAAAGACCGGAATACCGGTAGCGTGCACGTTGCTTGGTCTCGGCGGGTTCCCGGCGGATCACCCTAACTATGTCGGATACCTCGGCATGCATGGCAACTACGGTCCGAATATCAACACCAACGAGTGCGACGTGCTGATCGCGCTGGGTATGCGGTTCGACGATCGTGTGACTGGAAATGTCAGCAAGTATGCGCGTCAGGCACAGATCATTCATATCGACATTGACAAAGCGGAGATCAACAAGATCATAAGGGCCAACGCCGCCGTTCATGCCGATGCGAAGGAAGCCGTCGAAGCCCTGATCCCGCGCTGTCGCGAAAACCGGCATGAGGAATGGATCAGCAGCTTTCACAAGCTTAACAAGGTCGAGTTCGATAAGGTCATCACTCCGGAACTCAATTCGAATCACCACGAACTGAAAATGGCCGAAGTGATTTACCACCTGTCGAACATCACAAAAGGAGATGCTATTGTAGTGACCGATGTGGGACAGCACCAGATGGTCACCTCGAGATATTATCACTTCAACAACCCTCGCACGCAGGTCACATCGGGCGGAGCCGGGACGATGGGATTCGCCCTTCCGGCGGCACTTGGTGCCAAGCTTGCCAAACCGGATCAGCACGTGGTAGCAGTAATCGGTGATGGTGGTTACCAGATGACTGTGCAGGAACTTGGTACCATTATGCAGTACAAAATTCCGGTGAAGATTATCGTATTGAACAACAATTTCCTCGGTATGGTACGGCAATGGCAGCAACTGTTCCATGGAAAACGATACTCATTTACTGAAATGGTAAATCCGGATTTTGTAAAGCTCGCAGATGCCTACGGAATCCCGGCCAGGAAAGTCGAGGATCGTAAGTCCCTTCTTGCAGCCGTAGACGAAATGCTCAAAGCCGAGACGCCTTACTTCCTGGAAGTTGTCGTTGGCAAAGAGGACAATGTATTCCCTATGGTACCGGCAGGTGCCGGCGTATCGGAAGTTTTACTGGAAGCGCCGCCCTCAAAATAGATTAGAAGCCCGGCATGCCGGGTGAGAACCAAATAGCAAGACAATGAAACAAGATTTCACCCTTGAGATTCTTTCAGACAACAATTTTTCGGTGTTGAACCGGATCGTGAATGTGCTGAACCGGCGAAGGGTGCGTATCAAGAAGCTGATCGCGCACGAAAACGAAGACGATTTCC
>CBKWFZ010000140.1:0-7862 GCA_966673785.1 uncultured bacterium | reverse complement strand
ATGAGACATCGGCGTTCGGCGGCCGCCACAAGATTCTCGAAGGCCGAAATGGTCAGACGGGCCGAGACGCCGCTTTTGGCGTCAACGTACTCACTCTTTCGCGCTTCAAAGGCAATCTGCTCAATCAGGTCTTTCGCAATGTCGTTAACCAGCACCGTTTTTCGTTGTGCGTCCTTAAGGCGCGCCTCCTGCTGCGTAATGCGTTTTCCAATATCCAGTGTGCGCGGATAGTGGGTAATGATCTGGCTGTCGATGCGGTCTTTGAGCGGCGTAACAATACTGCCACGGTTCGTATAGTCTTCGGGATTTGCCGTAAAGACAAACTGTATGTCAAGTGGCATCCGGATCTTGAATCCCCTGATCTGAATATCACCCTCCTGCAGGATATTGAACAACGCTACCTGTATGCGTGCCTGAAGGTCGGGGAGTTCGTTGATCACGAATATCGATCTGTTTGACCGTGGAATGAGTCCGAAGTGAATGACCCGTTCGTCCGAGTACGGCAGTTTCAGGCTTGCAGCTTTTATCGGGTCGACGTCGCCGATAAGATCCGCTATAGACACATCGGGCGTAGCGAGTTTTTCCGTGTATCGGTCGTCCCGGTGTATCCAGGCTATCGGAGTACTGTCGCCCATTTCCCGGATGAGATCAACCGAATAGCGTGAGATAGGCTGAAGCGGGTCGTCATTCAGTTCCGATCCTGCAACAGCCGGTATATATTCATCGAGAAGATTCACCATCAGCCGGGCAAGTCGTGTCTTTGCCTGACCCCTCAGACCCAGCAGGTTGATGTCATGGCCGGCAAGCACGGCACGCTCAAGATCAGGAATCACCGTGTCTTCATATCCCCAGATTCCCTCAAATACCGATTCTTTCTTCCGGAGTTTCTGAATCAGGTTCTCACGTAACTCGGTCTTTATGGAACGCGATGTATATCCGGACTGCTTAAGTTCACCCAGTGTTTTGATTTCTTTGAGGGACATGACGGTTTTGAGTTAAAGGTTCTTTGTTCTGTTACGTCGAAAATCTTCGAAGACAAGGTTGCCGAGACCCTGAAGGCTGCTGTAATAGGCGTTCCCGTTGTTGGCTTTGGTGAAATCGCGCACGAAGGATTTAAGGTACGGATCAGTCGCGATCATGAAGGTGGTCACCGGTATCTTGAGTTTCCGTAACTGCGTAGCCAGCGTAAGTGTTTTTGAAAGGATTTTTGGGTCAAGCCCGAAGGCGTTTTTATAGTATTTGATTCCCTGGCGGATGCACGTTGGCTTACCGTCGGTGATCATGAAGATCTGCTTGTTCGTGTTCTTCCTCCGGCGAAGCACATCCATGGCGAGTTCGAGGCCTGCAACGGTATTGGTATGGTACGGACCGACCTGCAGATAGGGAAGGTCCTTGATCTCGATTTGCCAGGCATCGTCCCCGAAAACAAGTATGTCCAGCGTGTCTTTGGGATATTTCTTTGTGATGAGTTCCGCAAGTGCCATCGCCACTTTCTTGGCAGGCGTGATCCGGTCCTCCCCATAAAGTATCATGGAGTGAGAGATATCGATCATCAGCACGGTTGACGTCTGCGCCTTAAATTCGCTTTCCATAACTTCGAGGTCGTCCTCGGTCATAAAAAAGTTCTCGACGCCGTGGTTGATCTGTGCATTCTTCAGCGAATCGGTGACAGAGATCTGTTCCAGCGTATCTCCGAACTGGTAGTCTCGACGTTCCGTTGTTTGCTCATCGCCACGACCGGCATGTGATGTGTTGTGTTCGCCTTGTTTGGATTTCTTCAGACGACCGAAAATTTCTTCCAGCGCGGACTGCCTCAGCGATTGTTCACTCTTAGCCTTCAGCTTGATTTCTCCTTTTGGTCCCTCGTCGGTTACGTAGCCTTTGCGTTTCAGATCTTCAATGAAGTCGCCTATTCCATATTGGTCTGACGTGAGCCCATACTGCCTGTCTACTTCAGTGAGCCACTGCAGGGCCTCGCGCACATCGCCCGAGGTCATCAGCACAAGTTGCATAAAGATTTTCAGCAGCTTGTCAAAATCACTTTTTTCCTGGCCGGGTGGCGGCGCATATTTTGAGAAACGAAATCCGGGCATACAAACGGAGATGTTCTTACTTAACCATTAATATGGGAATTCTGTTTCTGCAATGAAATTTTATTTGTTAAAACTTTAAAGACGGATGTAAGGAAAAGCCAGTGAAGCCGGAATCCGTAAACGTCCGGCCTTCTATTTTTGGCTGAAATGATTGTCTATGAAAAAAATTCTTTTGGCTTTGATCTGCGGTATCCTGTTAACGTCGTGCTCAATTCATACCTGCCCGACCTACGCGAAAAAGGAGATTCGCGAAAATCATTCAAATTCAGAAACCGGTAGCTGATAGGCGTGCCGCGGTTGAAACCGTCTTAGTGTGCTGCTGTGGACTGCTTCGGTTCCCGCATCGTTCCATATATATAGTCCCAAAGCGGCGATGATACGCCAAACACGATTTCACCGTCCTTGTAGTGGTGAATTCCATGGTTGATCCATAACGCCTTCAAAAAGTTTTTCGGAGGCGGATAGGCATGGACCATGTAGTGGATGGAAATGTAGGCCGTATAGCCCACCAGGAAGCCCGGCAGGAATGAAAAAACGAGGTCGCCAAGGAGTACCTTAAGCACGAGCAACAAAACCGTTGATATCGTAACACTCAGGAGAGGGGGCATGGCTAGCCGGTCCTTGTCTTTCGGAAACTCGTGGTGCACTCCATGGATCGTGTATTGCCATTTGGCACGGAGATCGGTATAGGTCTTCATGTGGAAGACATAGCGATGCACGATATACTCGATCCATGTAAACGCCAGTATGCCAACAACGAACATCCCTGCGCTTACCCAGGGTGACAGCGATGTCTGGGTTACGCTCCAGTACAAAAGCGCAATGGAAAAGACGGTAAAAATGGTAACCGGGATGCCGATGTGGGTGCGCGATAATTTCTCCAGGACAGGGTTTTCGAATAGTTGCCGTGTCCCTTTGTTTTTAGGCGAAATTCCAGAATTCATAACACAGTAAACCTAAAATGTAATGCCAAAAACCGTTTATAGATCAGACTGATGTCTAGTCAAAAGCCGTAGCTGTCGACCTCTCCAGTATCTTGTTATAATACGATTCGTAGATTGGGAGGATGCGCGTTATATCGAATTCTTTTGCTCTTGAAAGAGCGTTTTCCTTAAATCGTGGAAGATTGTCTTTGTCGAGAACGAAAAGGGCCTTCCGTGTCATGTCCTCGATGTCTCCAACCGGGCTTAGAAATCCGGTTACCCCTTGCACATTCAGTTCCGGAATACCTCCGGTGTTCGACGAAATCACGGGCACCTCACAGGCCATAGCCTCAAGTGCCGCGAGCCCGAAGCTTTCTTTTTCCGACGGCATTACGAACAGATCAGCAACCGAAAGGACTTCCTCGACGGCTTCGAGTTTCCCGAGAAAGCGCACATCGTCACAAATCTCCAGTTCCCGGCATAGCTTTTCAACCCGGGTACGCTCGGGACCGTCGCCGATCAAAAGGAGCTTCGATGGAATTTCCTGGTGGATGTTCGCAAAGATCTGTACGACGTCCTGAACGCGTTTTACCTTCCTGAAATTCGATGTGTGAACGATCAGTGCCTCGTCGTTGGGGCAGATAGCTTTTTTGAAATGATCTTTCTTTTGTTTCTTGAATTTTTCAAGGTCGATGAAATTCGGAATTACTTCGATTTCTTTCGTGATCTTGAAATGTTCGTAGGTTTCTTTCCGGAGGTCGGAGGAAACCGCAGTCACGCCATCGGACTGGTTGATACTGAATGTGACTACCGGTTCGTACGATGCGTCTTTCCCGACGAGCGTGATGTCGGTACCATGCAATGTAGTTACAACCGGGATTACAATTCCTTCAGTCTTAAGGATTTGCTTCGCCATATATGCAGCTGATGCGTGCGGTATTGCATAATGGACGTGAAGCAGATCGAGTTTTTCGTTCTTTACAACGCTTACCATCTTACTCGCGAGGGCGAGCTCGTAGGGCGGGTATTCGAACAGCGGATAAGTGTGGAAATCAACTTCGTGATAGAACAGATTTTCATTCAGAAAATCGAGGCGGGTTGGCTGTGAGTAGGTTATGAAATGTACCTGGTGACCTTCTTTCGCCAGGGCTTTGCCAAGTTCAGTCGCTACTACTCCGCTCCCGCCAAAGGTCGGGTAGCAAACGATTCCAATTTTAATTTTCTCCACAGGTTTATCGATTACTTCATGGACGGGCAGCCTCGGCGTTTATTGCATAACCGTTAACAATATAAGCCGGTTTCTCCTGACCTACATAACCGAAAATGGATTTGTAGATCACATCCTGAATGCGAGAACGTATATTGGCGCTGATAAGTTTACTATTCCTGTCCGGATAAACGCGATTTGAAAGAAAAACATAAACCAGATCAAATTCCGGATCGACCCAGATGCAGGTTCCGGTGAAGCCGGTGTGTCCAAAGGTCGACGGCGACGCGTAAACTGAAGTCGGGCCATTGGTGTCGCTTTGCAGGGGTTTATCCCATCCGATCCCGCGACGGCTGCTCAGGTACGTCCTGGAGGTAAAGAGCCTTACCGTTTCGGGCTTGTAATACCGGGTACCCCCATAATACCCCTCCTGCAGCCACATCTGACCAAGTTTAGCCAGGTCCTGGGCATTACCGAAAAGGCCGGCATGCCCTGCAACGCCTCCCATCATTGCTGCGCGTTCATCGTGGACAGTTCCCGAAACGAACGCGCGCCGGTAAATCTTATCATCTTCTGTCGGAGCGATATCGCGGATCGCAAACCGATTTAATGGATTGAATCCAAGCGAAGTCGCACCCAGCGGTTCGTAGAAGTTTTGCTGTACGAACTCATCCAACGGCTGGCTCAGCATTCGTTCCGCCACCCGCTGAAGGATCAGGAAGCCAAAGTCGCTGTATCGGTACGTATAGGGGGTCCGGGGTGGCTTCTCGTTCATTTTGGATTTGACCACCCACGACCAGATCGAATCGCGTAGCGCCAGGGAACCGTAAAGATTAGCAGCGATCTGAAGCGGGTATTTGTCGGTTCTCATCCGGCTGTAGTATTCCGGAAGGTACACCGTGTCTTTCATCGTCTGCGGATACATCTGAAGAAAAGGAAGCAGCCCCGACTGATGCGTCAGCATGTCGATAAAAGTGATATCCCTCTTGTTCGTCGGCTTCAGTTCCGACAGATAGGACGATACCTTTCGGTTCAGATCGATGATGCCCTTTTCATGCATAAACATCGCTGTTTGCAGTGTGGCGGCAACCTTTGTAACCGAGGCCAGGTCGTAGATCGTTTCATCGGTCACAGGATGTTTTCCGTCATAGGTATAGTGCCCGAAATTTTTTTGGTAGATGACTTTGCCGTGTCGCGCCACCAAAACCTGGCAACCCGGAGTCGCACCGATGCGAATAGCTTCGTTTGCGATGGAGTCAATCTGCATCAGGATGGCGCCGTTCATCCGGGCATCCTCGGGCAACGAGTATCCCAGACGACGAAGGGCGGGGGTTTTGAATCCTGCTCCGGCCGAAAGCTCACTGGAAAAAGTAGCCGGTAATATGCCGGTGCCTGGCAGCGCGCCAAAGATTACCTGTGGAACCGCCTGCAATGATTCCTCCATATCGGAATAGGCGGTGACCACTGCAGGGTATTGATGAGCAACGGAAAGAAACTCCGGATGTCCGAAATCGCAGAAAACGATCTCAGGAACTTTCGGCAACGCGGAAACCACGCGGCTGATGCGTTCAATGGTCTCAAGCCGTGTACCGGGAAACACGCCAACTATGATCACATCGGAATTTGACAGGGACTGCGTCAGTCGTTCAATTTTGCTTTCGGCATCGAAGATTATGTATTCAGCCGGTACATAATTCCGGATACTTTTGAAGAAAGACAGGTTCGCTTCACCGGATGATGTGTTTATGTAGGCAAAGTTCCGGTTTTCGAGTATCCGCAAGGGGAGGACATTGTCGGTGTTTCGCGCCACGGTGACCGACGCCTCGAATAATTTTTTTGCAAGTACCCGTACTTCGGGGTGGTTAAGTTTGCGCGCGAGGTTATCGGAAGAAAGCTGTGTTCTGTCCCACAACCCGGCTTCGAATTTCGCCTCGAGTATCTTTCTCACGGAGTTGTCGAGCTGCCGCTCATACAGGTCGTCACGCTTTACGAGTTTTTTTATCCGGCGTATAGCGGCACCGAGATCCGTCGGATTCATCAGAATATCGTTCCCCGTTTGAAACGCAAACAACTCTGCTTCACCTTCACGATCATTTTCCGTTGTTCCGAGCTTCCCGATATCGATAAAGGTGAGGCCGTGGAAATCCAGTGTCTTCCTCATCCACTCGCCTGAATACAACGCAGTCAGGGCTGCTGTTGAAAAATCAAGTTTCCTGAACATCGGGCGATCGCCATAGTGCGAAAGCGAAGTTGTTTCCGGTGCGATTCCCTTTAGTCCGTTTGCGAATAAGGCGGCATATGGAACAGCCTGCGCAGAGTCATTGGTTGTGACGAGGCGAGGAAGGTTATCAGGGCCTTCGATCAGCGGAAGGGGTTTAAGCGGATAATACCGCTCACAGCAGATTATTCCATTGTCCTGGAGACCGCGCATCATCGCCAGGCTCTTTGTCGGGTTCGTGTGCTCAGATTGGATCGTACCATTTTGGCCCGGCCACACTGCGGAGCTTCCATCTGCCGGCATCCCTTCTTTGAAGGCAAGATTAACACCCAGAAGCTTGTACTGGCGGGCCATCATTTCGCCGAGCCGGTACAGCAGCGTGTCGTTATCAACGGCGCTAAGCATCATCTGCGACGGGAACACCACGGTGCTATCGAGAATCGTGGAGAGATCGGACTCCTGTGCGATAAGAAGAGGAACATCAGCAAGTCCCTGAAAGTGATTTACAAGAGACACCTGTCGCAACGGCCCGACGTTTCCGAAAATCAAACCACCGACCTCGTGACTTTTGATCCGATTCTCGATTTCATGAATATCCTGCGACGAAGCCTGATCCGGCACGCGGATCATAAACAGCTGGCCGATCTTGTGGCCGGGATCAAGCTGATTAAATACGCTGTCAACCCAGGAGAGTTTGACCGACTGAGCCCCGCAAAAGAAAGTCAAAAAAATGAGGAACGAGAGGGCAAAAACTTTTTTTAGCATCAGGGGGTTTGATTTAATACTGGAACGAACGCAATGACAAATTTGTCTCCGTTTATGGGGAAAAATCAAGTTTCGTGCCGTAACAAGTACCATTTGAACAAACATTGCTGAAAATGTCTCAGCCGCTGAAAACAGTTCGACTGGCTGACCTTGAAGATGAGGGTCATTATTTTAACTTTACTGTATGAAGATTATCTCCGTTTTTTCGAAGGCACCCAAGCATAAGAGGTTTAACTATTCTCCGCGTTTTTACGATGCCCAGGAAGAAGAGCGGCGCGAACGCGAGGAACGGATACGGCGCGAACTCGAGAATGAACGTCTGAAGAATGGCGTTGGCCAGGGTGACGGGACAGCCACCGACCTCACAGCAGAACCCTCCGCACCTGCGGGATACCGGGACCGGATCTCCGGATCATTCAGGATGGCGAAGAAGACGGCGAAGGTTCAGGCGGATCCGTCAGCGAACATGCTGAGGCTGGTTATTCTGCTCATTCTTTCGCTTGGCCTGATCGCCTTCATCCAGTTTGGCCTGATAGCGTTATACATAGTGGCCTTTCTGTTTGTGCCGTTTTATTTTTACCTGAAATTCCGAAAGCCAGGTAGTTAGCCATAAAACGGGCGGCTGATGTAACTTCCCGTCCGAAATCCGTTTACAA
>CBKWFZ010000139.1:0-7886 GCA_966673785.1 uncultured bacterium | reverse complement strand
TTTGGCCTCTTTTCCGTTGATCCGGAATCATGCGAGCGAAGTCCTAAACCGAGCGCAGACATATACAGACGGCTCGCTTATGAGAAGGAGATTGAAGTGTGACAGCCTTACCGCGGGAACTGATAGTAGCCTGAATGAATTTCCCTGATCACTCCACCGCCAAGTTTTTCCTGGAGACTTGAAACATATCTCCGTACGCTTGTCTCATCCATAAAGGTGCTCGATCCCCAGAGGCTGTGAACGATCTCGCAGACCGGAATTTCCTTTCCCTTATTCTGAGCGAGGAAGAAAAGGATTTCAAACTCGTGCTTGTTGACGGTCACCGCGCTGCCATGAATCAGCACTGCACCTATCCCGCGAACGAGTTCCAGCGATCCTTCCTTTAACCGGGTCAGCCTTTTCCTGATGACATAGTTTCGTTTGAGTACTGCCCTGATCTTGCCAATCAAGGGTTTAAGTCCGATGATCTTTTCAATAAAGTCATCGCCTCCTACATCAAACACGGCGTGCTTGTAGTATTCGTCTGACTTGGCGGTCAGGAAGAATATGTAAACGTCGCGCATATTTTGATCGACCCTCAGCTTCCTGCAGATCTCGATACCGTTGAGCTCAGGCATCATCAAATCCAGCACGATAAGATCAGGCAGAAACCTTGCTGCGACGGATATCGCTGTCCTGCTATCTGCGACAGTCTTCACAAGATATCCTTCACGGGTCAGGTTATAGCGAAGCAAGTCAAGAATATCCTCGTCGTCATCGACGATCAGAATTTTCGGTTTGGACGACATCTGTTTCTGTTTCTCCAAGATCGACACGGGGTATTACAACAACGTTATATCAGCGTCATCAAGCCGTTAACGTTTCCCCTATCGCAAGCGCGCGACAAACAGCCTGCTCGGTTATGTCGGGATAATTTACTTTTGGACCACTATCGGTATCAATCCAGTGGCGGAGGTCGTCAATGTATTTGCGCCTGACTTTCTTCAGAACGGGAACACCCATCCGCGCAAGCGCCGCCGCGTTGTAGTGTTGCTCGTATTGTTTTTTCATCGGCACTACCAGGAGTTTTTTGCCCAGATAGAGTGCTTCAGCCGGCGTCTCGAAACCCGCGCCGCAAAGGACACCTGAACACGATGCCAGGCTCGCAGCAAAGGCGGCGTTATTAACGGGTTGTACCGAGATCCGGCCAACGCTGTATTTCGTTCGCGTATGTTTTGAAAATACTTCCCAGCTGACCTGAGGAATGGCTGACAAAACGGGCAGAAGTTTCCTATCCTCATAAGCGGGAAGGTAGACAGTATAGTGACCGTTATCCACCGGATTTGTCCTGCGGATACTGCCACGTATCACAGGCGTATATACGTCCCCGGCAAAGGCACTGAAGTGAAATCCGACGTGGGCGTCCGCGGGAGCATAGTTATTAAGGATCCATGCACCTACTGGATCATAGTGGGGAGGACGTGGAATTCCGGGTGAAAGCAACGCGGCCTGATGACTGAGCGCGACGCACGGAACACCTTTTAGTCGCGCCGCCCATGCAGAGATCGGTTCAAAGTCGTTGATGACGAGATCGTACCCGGAAACCGGAAAGTCGTGCATTTCCTTATAAATGCTCCGCGATTTATTAAGCTTTACCGTTTTGATCAGGTCAACGCCACCATTCTTACCAAAATAGAAGCTTGCTCCCCGTGACTTGTACCTGACTTCAAAGGGCATCGAAATATCGGCCTGTGCGCCGCTTAGGAAAAGATCAACCTCAGCATGTTTCCGAAGCACGGGCACTACGTCTTCGGCCCGCGCGATGTGCCCATTGCCTGTTCCCTGTATTGCGTATAGTATTTTCATTTCCGGCGGGCTGAAAATTGATCAACCAGTTCTTTGAAAATTTCGCGACTGTCAAGCGTCGCGAGGATCCGACGCGGCAGCTTCAAGGTCTTCGCGACGACATCTTCCGAATACCTGTAGATGCTCCAGTTTCGACCATCGAATTCCAACGCGGTTAGGTTTTCAACCCAGTCGCCTGAGTTCAGATAAGTTACCTTGCCTTTTGGTGTTGTTATGACCCGGATTTCGGGCTTATGAATATGCCCGCAGATGACGTAATCATAACCATTGTCGATCGCAATATCGGCGGCAGTTTTTTCGAAGTCGTCAATAAATTTTACAGCAGACTTGACACTGTCTTTGATCCGTTTTGACAATGAAATTTTTTCACGGCCAACGTAAGCCAGGCACGTGTTGACAAATGAGTTTAGCAAGATCAGCGCGTCATAGCCGACCGCGCCAAGTTTCGCCAGCCAGCGAGAATACTTCATCGTCACATCAAAGACGTCGCCATGAAAGATCCATGCGCGCTTTCCGTTGATCTTCAGAACCTCCTTATTGTCGATCTTAAACGATCCGAGCCGGAAGCCGGAAAACTTCCGAAGCATTTCATCGTGATTCCCGGTAAGGTAGGTGACGCGTGTGTTTTTTGTAAGCAGCGATGTAATGTGCTTAACGACCTGCATATGTGACACTGGCCAGTATCGTTTGCTGAACTGCCACATGTCGATGATGTCGCCGTTCAGGATGATCCTTTTGGCACGAATAGATTTAAGGTAGCGGAGAAGTTCTTCGGCGTGGCATCCATACGTTCCGAGATGAACATCCGAAATAATGACCAGTTCAACGTCGCGCTTCCTAGATTTTGCCATTCAAAACAGGCAATGCCGAATTCATAGCACAAAAATACACGACGAAATTCCGGGCGTCGAACTTTTCCCGTTATGGAATTATTAATTCAGGATGACGATCCGGCTCACGGTCGCATCCGCATGACGCTGCGCTCAAGGAAAGCTTTCTCTTTTAAGAACTCATCGAATATCTCGTTGAGCACATCTTCCATCAATAGTGGTTCCGGAAGATCATTACCGAGATATTCAACGGGGTTGGCAAGAATCCGCTCACGGGTTGTGGCGATGAGTTTTTTCCATTCGGCTGCATGCATTTCCTTTTGTTTGTCATTTATCATCACAAAGAACGGCTTCAAAGCAAACCTGAACCTGGATTTATATCGTTTGAACAAGACACCCATACATGCTACCCCTTTAACAAAAAAATAAACGAAGTGTTAAAAGCATAAAATTATCGCTCTGCGCAAAGAGATACCAGTACGTATGCTACTTCACACATTAAGTTTTTGTTAATGCATTAACATTCCAGTAACACGCAACGTAAAAAAAGGGGAGGCTGCGATTTTCGCAACCTCCCACTTTATTGTTTTCTTTAACGAATCAGGCGCGTACGTGTTGTTCAGCCATTCGCCTGCATTCCTCTGCACAGTTCCTGCATGCTTCGGCGCACTCACGACAGTGATCGTGATCGTGCTTTTCACATTCTTCGGCGCATGCATCACAGATGTCGGCGCACGGACCGCAAAGCAATGCGGCATGATCGCCACCGATGCTCATTAGTTGTGCTGTCGCCGCACATACAAGGGCGCACTGCCGATCGAGTTGAATGCAGTCCACCATCATTTTCACATTGTCTTCACCGAGACACTCGGTTGCGCAGTGCTCGCATGCTGTCGCACATGCCTGGCATGCATCGATACATGATTGATATTTCTCGTGGCTCATATTTTTGTGGATTGTTTTTCAATCCAATCAAAAAAACGATGCCGTTGCAGTAACTGCCGGGTTCATGGTTTTCGCCCTTTCCGATCGACGAAGCGTCCTTTTTGTTCAGCCAGCTTTCTGCCCCACGAAGCGATCTCCTCAAGCATGGGAATAAGCGTCCTGCCGAAATCGGTAAGATAGTATTCCACACGAGGCGGCACTTCAGGGTAAACCTTGCGGGCCACAATCCCGTCGTTTTCAAGATCCTTCAGCTGGAGGCTTAACATTTTCTCTGTGATATTCGGAATCAGCTTTTTTAATTCGCTGAATCGCTTTCTGTCTTTGCGCAGATACCACAGCACGACGGTCTTCCACTTCCCGCCGATGTAGTCCATTGTCACATCCATCGCACAATGGTATTCCCTGCCGTTGAGTTCTATCACGCGTTCCTTGCCGTCGATTATCATTTTATTTTAACTTTTTTTCCCCTCATGCGCCGGGATCCTCCAATTCCGTCAAGAATGATAGTCTATGTCATCTATTTCAGCTCTTGCGGGAGGACAAAAGGGCGCTTTACCTTTGAGCTATACAAATTACAGTATATATACTAAATATACCTCGATCCAATCGAACAACAAAAACGAATTACTATGAACACCGCCGTATTTGGAACAGGAGTAGTCGGACAGGCTATTGCCGCAAAACTATCAGCCGTTGGTCACCGCGTTGCGATGGGAACACGCGATCCGGAAGCGACCCTCGCAAGAACAGAGCCCGATCGTTACGGCAATCCGCCAGTTCGCGGATGGCTGGCGCAACATAACGGAATACAACTCACCGGCTACGAGCAAAGTGCGCGTGACGCCGATGTTATTTTCAACTGCACCATGGGGAGTGCATCCATTGAGGCGTTGAGACTGGCCGGCGATACGCTGACGGGAAAAGTTCTTATCGACATAGCAAATCCGCTTGATTTTTCGAACGGTATGCCACCGACGCTCTCCCCGGTAAACACGGATTCGCTAGGCGAAATGATTCAACGTAACTTCCCGGAATTGAAGGTGGTTAAAACACTGAATACCATGACGGCCGCCATCATGGTGAATCCCTCCTTGATTTCAGGAGATCATAATGTCTTTATGAGCGGCAATGATGCATCCGCGAAGGAGGTAGCCCGCGGTTTACTGCATTCATTCGGATGGGCGGACAACAACATCATCGACCTCGGTGATATCACGACCGCGCGTGGATCAGAGCAACTGCTACCAATCTGGCTGCGGTTATGGGGAAAATTTCAGACACCGTTTTTCAACTTCCACGTTGTCAGGCAAAGCAGCTAGCGAAACAAAAGATACGCGATAACGAGCGTGAAAAGGATATTAAAGAACTGTGCTGTTAGAAACGCGATCAGCGGTCTTTTGCCCTGCGCGTTGAATAAGTCCGAAAATCTGGTTTCGAGACCAATGCTGGTGAAGGCAAGGACGAACCACATTGTCTGAATGCTTTTCAGGCTCTCTTTGACATCTGTTATTGTTTCGGCAGAAAGTACAAAGGAGAAGAGAAGCGACGAGGCCACAAAGCCGAGTACAAACTTGGGAAAGCGCCGCCAGATCACTGCAAGCGTGGGCTTTTCGCTCACTCCGGCCTGATCACCACGTCCGGTATAGGTCCAATAGACACTAATGGCGAATGCAGCAACACCGAGCAGAACGTTTTGTGAGAATTTGACGATCGTACTGATTTTTAGCGCGGTGTCGCCTACGAGCGTACCTGAGGCGACGACGGCACCGGTTGTATCAATACTTCCACCGATCCAGGCGCCCGTCACAGCTTCTGGAAGGTCGAGTGCACCTGCTGCCCACGGCATAATGATCATCATCGGAATAGCGGTAATCAGTACCAGCGAAATCACGTACGAGAGTTTGCGCGTATCACCATGTATTGCACCGGCTGTCGCAATGGCAGCTGAAACACCACATATTGAAACAGAACTCGCAATCATCATGGTGAGATCGTCGTCAATCCGCAACTTGCGGCAAAGCCAGTATGCGAAGTACCACACCGCGACGACCACAAGCAGCGCCTGCACCAGCCCTAATCCCCCGGCCTTGAGAATATCTGAAAAGATGACACTCGTTCCCAGCAATACGAGTCCGATCTTGACAAACATTTCCGCCGTCAGTGATTTCCGGAACCACTCCGGAAGATTGAACACATTACTTACGATGAGGCCGGTTCCGAGGCTGAAGATAACCGCTTCAAGGTTGAGTGATTTTACCGTGGCGTTTCCGGCAAGAATGAGCGCAATCAATGTAAGCAGCGCTATTGCAGGAAAAACCACTAGCGTATTCGTTATTCGCCCTGTGGTTAGCCACGAGGCGCCAATGGCAAAGACATACAGGAAACCGAACTGGGCGCCCGCGAATGCAAGATTTTCCGGCCGGAGCACATGGAGGAGATCGCTGGTGGTTGTCCACGAAAAACGTGGAACCGGAATAGTAAGTCCCGAGACGAGGACACCTATGATCAGAAATCCAAGCAACACAATTGCCCAGTCTTCGTGCATCAGGACTCGTGTTTTCTCCGCGGTTTGCGCAGGCACCGGCATAGCAGCTCAATTTAGATGCTGCGTAAATGTAATGGTTTTTGAAAAACATGGAAACGTGAAAAGCCCACCGCGGTCGTGTGCCGTCACTACTCGTCTTTATCAGGATCTTTTTTCGAGGAACCTCCTCCGACGCTGTTGAGAAGGAGCGCCGCCAGTACCGCACCATAAAGCGTGCTGTTTACGGGTGAAGACGTGATCGCGCAGCCGTTGGTACAACCGATGTAGTACCAATACAGGAAGCCACCCGCGCCACCGATTACTACTGCTGCGATCCATTTCCAGATATTCTTCATTGCCTGCAAGCTCTTATGTTTCCGCTCCAGGCAAAGATAACAGGTTGCGAATCCGATCTTCGTGATCCAGGTCACAATACAACGGCTGGACGATGATTGCAGCGTGACATGACAACAAAATGAAAATTTGACAGCATCCAATGACAATTCTGTTCGACTCTGCAAAAATTGCCTGCATGAAGCTGACAAAAAAGCCAGGACTAATAGCGCTTTTAGGTCGGCATGCCATTTGAATTTAGTGCAAGCGCGATCGCATCATCAAGATTTGTAATACCAAACGACAACTTGAAAGGAGGATTAACATTATGAAAACACTAGTTAGAACCAACGGAAATCTTTTCCCTGCACTACCGTCGCTGATTGAAGATTTCTTCGGTCGCGATTTTCTTGATTCTTCTTTGGCTGACTGGCGCGAGCGTGGCGCAACGATGCCGTCAGTAAACATTGCGGAAACCAACGAAGCGTTTCTTATCGAGGTCGCAGCCCCGGGAATGAAGCGCGAGAACTTCAAAATCGAGTTGGACAACAACGTTCTCACCATCTCTTCATCCATCGAAGAAAAGCATGAAGAAAAGGATGACAAATTGAATTTTACGAGACGTGAGTTCAACTATCAGTCGTTCCAGCGCAGCTTCAGCCTCCCTGAATCAAAGGTAGATGGCGAAAAGATCAGTGCACGGTATACAGACGGCATCCTTTATCTGACGCTGCCAAAGCGCGAGGAAGCTAAAGTGAAACCTGCACGTCAGATTGCAATCTCTTAGGTTGCTATCTCGTAAAGAAGGGTGCACAGCCCTTCTTTACAATCAATAGTCTCTCTTTTAACACTGGCTGGTGAATGAATTCCCGGTTCGTTCGGACAGGTCTATTTTGTCTTTGCTCCAGCCTCGCGTTGCCCGTCAAAAATGACATTACCGCCAACGATCGTCGCACTCACCTTCGTTGAGAGGATCTCGTCTTCCGGAATGCTCATCAGATCCTTCGAAAAAATTGTGAAATCGGCAAGCTTCCCGACTTCAATCGAACCTTTCAGATTCTCTTCGAACGCCCCGAAAGCAGCATCGATCGTATAAGATCTCAACGCCTCTTCCCGTGTCATTTTTTGATCCGGTTCATAACCCTCTTCCGGCAGACCCTTAAGTGTCTTTCTGGTGATCGACGCATAAAAACAAGGAATCGGATTCAACGGCTCAACCGGCGCGTCGGTACCGTTAATGATCTTTGTCCCGCTGTCGAGCAGCGACCGCCACATGTAGGCACCTTCCTCGATCCGTTTTTTGCCCAGTCGTCCGAACGCCCAGGGCCGGTCCGACGACATGTGGATTGCCTGCATCGACGGGAGTACCTCCAGTTCCGCGAAACGCCCGATATCGGCAGGGTGCAAAT
>CBKWFZ010000138.1:0-7886 GCA_966673785.1 uncultured bacterium | reverse complement strand
ACTCGCAGGAGAACGCCTCTCGTACGATGCCTTGATCCCTTATGCATATCGGGGAAACTGCTATGTAACAGCTACCTATGTTCCCGACATCACGAAGGAAGGTTTCGTTCGGGGCTTTTATGCGTTGGTTGCCGATATTAATGAGCGGAAGGCGTTGGAAGAAGCGACGAAACATAGTGAATATTACTTCCGGAGTCTGGCAGATGATGTACCCGTCATGATCTGGCTTACCAATCCCGAGGGTTACTGCGTTTACCTTAACCGGGAATGGTATGATGCAACGGGACAGACGCCAGATGAAGCCGCGGGATTTGGTTGGCTCTCGGCTACACACCCTGACGACGCTGAAGATGCAGCATCTAAGTTCCGGAAGGCAACTGAGGAGCGGAAGGATTTCACGCTGGTTTACAGGTTACGCTTTAAGAACGGAGAATACCGATGGGTTGTCGACAAAGGCAGACCCCGGTTTAATGATAAGGGTGTATTTGAAGGGTTTATCGGCTCCGTTGTGGATATACATCAGGAGATCGAGGCGGAGCAAAGAATTCTTGAGGGCGAAGAAAAATACAAAAGCTTGTTCGATACGATGGAGCAAGGCTTTTGCATTATCGAGCTAATTTTCGATGAAGACAATAAGCCTGTTGATTATTGGTTCGTCGAGGTTAACCCGGTATTCTCGTCGCAGACCGGACTGTTGGACGTTAAGGGAAAAAGTGCGCGCGAGTTGCTGCCTGGACTGGAGCAACACTGGTTCGATCTTTATGGCAAGGTTGCGTCAACGGGGGAGTCGATCAGGTTTTCAGAAGGATCTGACGTGATGGGCCGGTGGTTTGACGTCTATGCTTTTAAAGTTGGTGGCAGCCAGCGTAATCGGGTGGCACTGCTCTTCAGTGATATCTCGGAGAGAAAAAAGGTTGAAGAACAACTGAAGGCGAGTGAAGAAAGATTTCGGGCAATGGTTACTGCGACGTCGGATGGGATCTATCGCATGAGTCCCGATTGGAAGGTAATGCGCGAGCTGGAAGGCAGCGGTTCCCTTTCAAGTACAGGAAATCCGATCGAGAACTGGATGGAGAGGTACATTCATCCCGATGATCGGGAAAATCTCGAAAAGGCAATCAAGACTGCCATCGCGAACAAGAGCGTGTTTGAACTTGAGCATCAGGTGAGAAGAGCCGATGGTTCGTTTGGCTGGACGTTTTCACGCGCAGTTCCGATACTCGATGAAGAAGGTGAAATTGTTGAGTGGTTTGGAGCCGCGAGAGATGTCACCGAACGCCATCAGGCTGATCGTGCATTAAAGGAGAGCGAAAGCAAATTCAGAAATCTCGCGAATCAGCTAGAACAGATTGTCGAGGAACGCACGCATGATCTAAACCGAAGCAATGAAGACCTTCAGCAGTTCGCACACGTCGCTTCGCATGATCTGAAAGAACCTGTGCGAAAAGTGAAGACATTTATCGACCGGTTCCGAGGCCAGTTTGGCTCAACCCTTCCCCAAAAAGCAGAGGAATATCTCGAGAAGATGGATAAGGCGCTGGATCGGATGAATAACATGATCGACGGTGTACTGAAGTACTCCTCCATTGATGCCACGGAACAAAAAAGCGAATGGGTAAACATTGACACGGTGGTGGCGAATGTCGAGAATGATCTGGAGATTCTGATACATCAAAAAAAAGCACGTATTGAGTATCAAAATCTGCCGGGAGTGATGGGCTCCCAGCTGTTGCTGTACCAGCTCTTCTATAACCTTGTGAACAATTCCCTGAAGTTTTCGAAGAAGGATGTACCGCCTGTGATAACGATCGAGTCCCCGACGCCCTCGGAGGAGGATATGTTGCATTTCCCGAAGGAAGATGAGAGGTCGATCTTAAAGTTTGTCATAACGGACAATGGGATCGGCTTCAGACAAAACGAGGCGGAGCGGATCTTCGGAACGTTCACGCGTTTACACCCCAAGGATCACTACGAGGGAACGGGACTTGGGTTATCACTCTGCAGCAATATCGTTCACCGGCATAAAGGTGTCATATACGCAACCGGCGAAGAAGGAAAAGGTGCAACCTTCACGATTCTGCTCCCGGTCGGAACAAGGTCTGAAAACTGAAATCTTCTCCCGAATGGTATCGCGTCTGCCATTACAGGTTCCGTTATTTTTCTGTGGTATTCCGTGTATTCTGTGAGCACCTTATTTTCGCACGGAAAGTATAGAAAGCCACAAAAGAGGGGACAGAATCGTTATGCAGCTGTCGTTATTGGTTCCGTTATTTTTCCGTGTATTCTGTGAGCGCCGTTACTCTCACAGATATGTTCTGAGGTACCGAAGAGGGCTTGGGACGCACCTGATAAAATTTGTCCATTGACTTTCGAGGGCTCCTATTGTTTCTTTATACGCATTTTTCTGCTATACTTGATAATATGGAAGCGGCCCCTCAACCTTACAAACGAATCAATATCGAACGAATCGCGGCGGCGCTGATCGTTGCCAGCATCGTTATGTTCTGCCTCGTTTATTTCAGCAGTTTCTTGCAGCCATTCATCCTGGCCGTGATGGTCTGGTATTTTATATATGAGCTGCGTGAAGCCGGAGGGAGAATAACATTCAAAGGCAGGCGGATGCCGCGCTGGCTTCTGACCACGCTTGCGTTCGTAATCATGATCATGGTGGTCGTCGGTGTGATTGAAATAATTTCCTACAACCTCGAATTGATTCGCGAGCGCCTTCCGGACTACCTCCGCAGCTTCCGGGAGATGACCGCCAACATGCAGCAAGTCGAAGGCTTTGAAGATATTCAGCAGCGCGTGCTGAATGCGATTCAGACATTCGACTTCAATCCTATCGTTGCAGGTTTTATCAATAGCATTTCTGCGGTTGCCGGCGACATATTTCTGATCATTATCTACGTTTTCTTTCTCATCGCGGAAGACAATCTCTTTACGCGCAAAATGACGATGCTGAGCACGGACTCATCGCGCGTGGAGGGTTTCCGGAGTATCATGCGCCAGGTTCACGGAGCGGTGCGCACATACCTCATTGTGAAAACGTGGATGAGCATCCTCACCGGAATTCTCAGCTACGTCGTGCTCCTCGCATTCGGCGTTGACTTTCCGATTCTGTGGGCGTTCATCATTTTCCTGCTGAACTATATCCCATACGTCGGCTCGTTCGTGGCGACATTGCTCCCCGCGGCGTTTGCCGTGTTTCAGTTTCAGTCGTTTACAATGTTCATCTGGGTATTTCTTGCGATCCAGGCCGTGCAGGTAGCCGTCGGTAACATCCTTGAACCGAAGGTTATGGGAAAGACGCTAAACCTGAGTCCACTTGGTGTTTTGCTGGCGCTGACCTTTTGGGGTATCATCTGGGGAATCACGGGAATGATCCTCTCTGTTCCGATCACTTCCGTAATGGTCATTACCGCCTCACGATTTCCATCGACTCGCTTTATCGCGGTGATATTGTCCGAAACGGGAGAGGTGCCAAATGGTTAATTCTTAAAATCAGACTTCCAGGTTTCTGACAGCATACCCCACACCGGCGAAACACCGGAGTACCTTTTTATGTGGCTGCGTTGTGGGTCTTATGAGCCATTGAAAAATGATCAGTCCGTTTTCCAAGCCCTTCAGGATCATTGTGCTGTCCTTGGCGGATTGATATCATTAATTTCTTCCGACCTGCATCATTGAGAAGGCTGCCCGGCATCGGGAACTTCAACCATTCTTTGAAGAACGTTTCTGAAATCATTGTCGTGACATTTACCTAACCTTATGAAACCCTTCTTTACCATCCTCGGTGTTATCATCACAGGAGTGATGTACGCCCAAGTAAGCAGTTATCCTTACACGCAGAGTTTTGAAGAACCTTTTGTCTACGGCCACAAGGTTCACTTTCTCCCCGACTGGTGGGGAAATTACATCGTTCCCGATACGATGGGCCAGTACGACGCCTTTGCCCATTCGGGTGGTCATTCGTTGTTCATGCGCCCTGAAGGGGAGGAGTTCAAAACCATGATTCAGGTTGCGCTTGATCTCTCATCGGCGACAAACACGTATGCAGAATTCTACGTGGCGACCCGGAAGAACGGGTTACCCGAAGATGAAAAGCGTGTTAAGCTGAATGCATCGGTCTCCATTGACGGCGGGCTGACATTTCCCTATGTGGCACACTTTGGACCGCATGAGGGTTTCCCGAACACCAACTCGGATTTTGAGAAGTTCGTTTTTGTTTTTCCTCCGGCGACCAATAATCAGGCGAATGTAGTGCTTCGGTTCATCGGTAAATCCGGAGGAGGCCCACACCGCCCGGCGATACTGTTACTTGACGATATTACGGTTATGCAGGCGGAGGCAGATACGTTCGCGCCATACATGATGGGAAACGAACTTACCATTAGTGTAACCAATAGCCTGAAAATACCATTCAGTGAACCTCTCCTGCCCGATTCAGTGCTTAGGCTCGCGAACTACGCGTTTACATGGCCGGTTCACGAGGATGGTACGATACTCATCGGTGACGGTCCGTTGCCTCAGGTAACCGGTGTCCAGCTTACCAGCAATGGGTATACTGCTATGCTTACACTCGATCCTCCTTTGTCGATCGGGGAGACTTATGCGCTTGAGATACATAACGTGGCCGATTTGAATGGCAATATCGCAGATCTGATTGCCGTCGATAAAATTGTCTTCAATGAACCGGCGCCGGGATCACTGGTATTCTCCGAAGTCCTTTTTGCTGATCCAAGTTCCGTTTACCCCAAGGGGAAACTTCAGTTTGTCGAAATATATAATCCAACGGACAAAATTGTTCCGTTGGGCGGCCTGCGAATAAAAGGAGCGATCTCAGCCCATGATTTACCGAACGTAAAACTCAAGCCAGGGGAATATTGGGTGGCAACCAGAAATGCGGTTTCATATCTGGCAACCTTTGGCAAAGAGGCCTGGGAGTGGAAAGGATCGTGGATTGAATATGAGGCCGAGGAAGACAAAACACTGGAGCCCCAGATGCTTTTCATTCAAACTACGAATCGTCACGGAGGACAGTTAGTCGATTCAATCTCATTTGATTTCAATGATCCATTGTGGGCAGCGTTGAACAAGCCTGGGTATTCTATGGAGGTGTGCGACCCGAAGTCCGACCGTCGTGATCCGGCAAACTGGTCGTTGGTAAATGATACCGAACCGTACTTTTACACAGCAGATCAGACAGCGTATCTGATCTATGCATCGCCAGGCGTCGCGTGTGAGTCGCCTACGCTGGACAAAAAGTACTGTACTTATACGCAAAAGTTTTTTGGGACTGAAAAGTCAACCGGATGTTCCACCAACGGTGCTGCTGTGAAGCCGATTGAAATCATGCAGCGTGTATTACCGGTAGGTCAGGAAAAAGTATTCGGATTAACGTCAACGAACCGTTATTTCACATTGAAAGGATCGGACGTTTCAAACGGATCGGTTTTCCGGATGCTGCCTGGCGGTAAGATGCTGGTTCCACTGCAACCGGGAGGTTCGACATTCAGCGCGCCGGCTACCTGGGGCCGGGTTCCGATCAGTAAGCATAAAAATTTATACGGGACGATCAACAACGGTCTGTTAAGTCAGACTATTACGCTGTACTTCAATATGGGTTGGAATAGTCGCAGAATCGACTATGATAAATTCACATTGTCTACCGTGCGACTCCGCATGATAATGACGGCAATTCCATCGTCTGACTGCCGCTTCACGAAGCATAAGTATGCTGGAAAAGAACATGCTATAATTTCGCCACGGCTGATTACTTATCTGGACAAGAATTATTCCGGTGGTGCAACTGTGGGCAATCTGTTTGATCTTGCCAACAGGATGTTAGGTGGCGATCCGGCGTTGGTTACATTTGGACGGAAGGGAACACCAATCTATAAGGGCGTGACTGCTTTTGAGGTGGCGTTTGCAGTGGGCGCAATAAACAACCTGTTTGAAGACTGCGGAACTTATCTCGCCATGCCGAAGCCCTGCAGAACCGAGATCGTCGACGTGCAGGCGAAGGAGTCTGGAGGCGAATTAGCAAACGCGGACGCAACGGATAACAACACGATAGACGCCTATCCGAATCCGTTCTCCGATCAGGTAACGATTGTCTTTAGCGCTCCGGTTGACACCTGGGCTGTGTTGCAGATATTCGGCTCGGACGGATCGATGGTAGCAACCTTATTTAAAGGACCTTTGAAAGCAAATGATTTGAAACAAGTGACGTTCCGACCATCGCGAAGTTCTTCCGGTTTCTACACCTACAAGCTGTCAGTGGGCAAGGTTGTTAAAGTAGGCAAGTTACTGCCCGGCGGATGAAGTAGCTGAAAAACGCATTCGCGCTACTGAAAAAAATCAACGGTGTCAGGATAAGAACCCTGACACCGTTTTCACTGGTGGACCTTGATCCGCTCAGATCTGTTCGAGCGCTGCTTTCAGTTTGTCCGTAACCCGGCTGGCGATTGGAGTCAGTTGGTCGCCGCCAACAACCCCTATTGATTCCATTGGATTGATAGCCGACACCTCGGTTCCCTTTTCGCTTTCCTGTACCAGTACGTTACATGGCAGCATTACCCCGATATTCGGCTCTTTGCTGATCGCCTCGAAAGCAAGTTGCGGGTTGCAGGCACCAAAAATTTTATACTTCCTGAAATCCTGGTTCAGCTTCTCCTTGAACTTCGATTTCAGATCTATCTCGGTCAGGATACCGAAACCTTCATGCTGCAGGGCTGCGGTGAGCCGGCTGATCGTCTCTTCGAAAGAGAGGTTGACTTTTTTAGTGATGTTGTATCCCATAATCAGTTTATTAACAGTGTTCATGAATAAGACGGTTCGCGTTAGTAAGTCAGGCCAGTTACCAGTTGGTTTCATGCCGCTTTAAGAAGCCGATTCCCTGACGACCTGAAATGGTAAAAGGTGTCGCAGGAATACGTACTGCCATCAACAGAAAGCTTTTCACCTGTTGTTCCATCGTGCTGATGCGGTCTGGCGTCCAATGCAGATAACGGCGACTCTATGAGCAGATAACAGCGACTCGTTCAATTGTGTTCCTGATTCTTTATGAATTGGAACGATTGAAAATGAAAAAAGCCTGCACAATGCAGGCTTTTGAAAGCTTAAGACAAGTGAGGCCTATTTTTTTGCTACCGTTGGTTTGGACGGACGGCCCCGGCTTCCACTTGTGATTCTAACGTCCATGTAGGTGAGGTTATTGGCTACGTCAATGACAGCCGCTCCTCCGCCACCTGTAGAGGATGCAGATACTGTCGTCGTTTCCTCTTCTTCCTCCGGCACTATGATGGCCGTGTTGCTGTCAAAAAACGTGTTGAGAACGGTGCTGCCAGCGGTGTTGTCAAAGCTAAACGTAATCCGATAGGTACCAGCGCCATCGTTCAACTGCTTGGTGTTCCATGTGTACCCGTAGATTATCTTTCCTTTAACATTTATCTCCGCGTTATAATAACCCGGTCCGTCGCCAGCTTCGTAAACGGCCTTGTTGAATATCGGCGGGTTGATATCCCCTGTCCACGCATGCGTTGTCGGATTCCATGTCAGCACCGGGGTGGTGCTGGTAATTCTTTGAATTGTTAAGCGCGCATGTGGTGAGAAAACGGTTGCCTGATCACCAGGACCATAGACAACTTCGTTATTTGGTGTTGTTTGAAGTCCATGCACTTCATCTGCTCCCCAACCGGATACGTGACGCATCGCGTATTCGAGTACGGGCTCAGGAAGTGTTTCATACAATACGACTTCTGTTCTTACCTGTGAAGTAACACCCCAATCGACTGACTCGAGGTTATCACCCCAGTCAATAAAGTCAATGTTCATCACACCAGTAGCCGGAGCGTTATAGGCTTCCCAGAAGTTGTTTTCGTCCT